>JANLUN010000290.1:0-6130 GCA_031363505.1 Planctomycetota bacterium
GCCCGGCGGCCACGTTCCATTGCAACGTGCCCTCGCCCTTGATCGTGGCGGCGACGACTGCGGTCACCTCCGCATCGGGCGCGTCGCCTTGGGCCGCAGCCACCTCCTCGATGACCCGTCCCATGTCGAGCTTCGGCGCGCCCTCGAACGTGAATTGGATCTCGGCTGCGCGCACGTCTCCGTCTTCGCGCTGGCCGGCGTACTTGCACACGACCTTGAAGTCCTTGACGAACGCCGCGAGCTGCGAGCGGATCTCTTCCTCGATCGCCGCCGTTTCCTCGTCCTCGTCTTCGCCGCTCGCGAAACCACCGGGCATGAAGAGCGGCGCGAGCTTTTCGCCGGCCACCTCCCACGTGTCGCCGTCGCTCACCTTCTTCGTCGGCAGGAGCAGGCGCAGGTCCATGTCTTCCGACAGCGCTTCGAGCTTCGCTTCCTCGCTCGTCGATTCGTGGAACGACTTGTCGTAGCGCTGCTCGCCGTCGTTCCACAGGAAGCGCACGGTCTTGCCCTTCAGCTCGTCCGGGCCATCCGTGGACTCGGCGTTGTCCCCGAACTCCACCTTCGCCGACAAGTCGTCGAACGTGCGCAGAAGGTCGGTCGGACGGCCGTCTTTCGCGGAGACGTACTTGTCGGTCACCTCGAGCAAGACGTGCACGAGCAGCTTCTCGTCACCGAGCTCTCCGAGCATTTCGGGGGGCAGCTCCTGGCCGTTCATCGAAACGGAGACGTCGTCGATCGCGAGCTCGAGATCGATCGTGAGCTCCTTCCCGACCGAGGTGCCGGCCGCGGGGCGGAACGCGAGCTCGTCGGCGGAGAAAAACGGGATGACGGCGAGCGGCAGCGCGAGATGGACTGCCCGAGACGGGAAGAGCTTCATGAAACTCCTTGGATTCCAAAATGCGGGGGGCCGCAGGATACTCGATGCGCACCGAGCCGCAAACGCGCGCGCCTCTCATCTGCGCCGTCGCGTCGCCGTCGAAATACGGGCCGACCGCGGAGATCGTCGGACGCGTGCGGCCTTTCGACTCAGAGCATCCCCAGCCCCGCCGGCGCCGCGCCCGCGATCTTCGCCGGTCCTTTCGGCTCGATGCGCCGCGGCGCGAGCCCGAGCATGACGTCCGCGATCGCGTCGGAGATCGGCATCGGACCGAGCTTGTCGAGCCAGAAGAATTCGCCCGCCGGATTCACTTCGAGGAACACGTGGCGGCCGTCGGGCGTGACGATCACGTCGATCGCTCCGTAGTTCAGTCCGAACGCGTCCATCAGCGCGAGCAGTCCCTTCTCGAGCGCGCGTGACAGCGCGTAGGGCTTCCAGTCCTGCAGGAGCGCGACGCCTTCGCGGCGCCAATCGGACTTCGACCGCTCGAGCTTGCCCGAGTCGATCGACGCCGCGAACACGCGCTCGCCGACGATCGTGACGCGCAGCTCGAGCTCCTTGTCGAGCTTCTCCTGGAACGTCATCGGGCACAGCGCGAGCTGGTCGAGCGACTCGAGGTCCTTCTCGGCGAGCGAGTTCGTGAACACGACCTTCTCGCGCCCATCCTCGATCACCGCGAAGCCCGTCATCATCTTCGCGATCATGCGGCCGGAGCACTCGTCCCAGAACGCGCGCACGGAGTCCGCGTCGTTGGTGACGAGCGTGCGCGGCACGTCGAGTCCGACGCTGCGCGCCACCTCGAGCTGCAATTGCTTGTGCTCCGCGTGCCGCAGTCGCGCCGTCGGATCGATCACGAAGCACGGCAGGCTCGCGAACATGCCGAGCAGCACGCGCCGCGACTCCTCGAGGCTCGGCTGCCGCAGTCGCTTGTCCATCGTCGTCGGGATCTCGCCGCCGATCTCGAGGCGCCGGTGCCACGCGCCCGCGAGCTCGCTCACGTCGAACGAGTCGCCGCGATCCTCGATCCTGCCGCTCACGCAGCCGTTCTCGACGCGGATCGTCGCGCGCGCCTGCGTCGGGAAGCGGTCCGTGTCCAGGCGGAACGGCTTCGCTCCGCGTTTCTCGAGCGCGCGCGTGACGAAGTCGACGCACTCGTTGTCGTTCTTGCGCGTGATGATCAATGCTCTCATGAGACGTCCTCGTTCTTTGCCAGCAGCTCCTCTGCGATCGCGTCCGCGATCGGCAACCCGAGGTCGCGCTCCAGCATCCCCCATTCTCCGACCGGATTGATCTCGAGGAAGACGTGGCGTCCCGCGGGCGTGCGGATCAGGTCCACGGCGCCTTGCCGCAGGCCGAGGCGCCGCAGAAGCGCCACGAGACGCGCCGCGACATCGCTCGGAACCTCGGCCGGCATCCAGCGGACCTCATCAGGCCGCGCGGATCGCCAGTCGACTTTCCCGCGCTCCGACTGCCGCGCATCGATCGCGCCGGCGAACGCGCGCGCGCCGACGCACGCGACGCGCAGCTCGATCTCTTTCTCCACCAGCTCCTGGAACACCATCGGCGCGTGACGCAGCGCGTCCAGGTGCTCGAGGTCCCCGTCGCGCACGAGGCTCGTGCGGACGGAGAACGGTTGGTGCTCCATCCCGATCGACAGCGACGTGAGGAGCTTCGCCACGATCGCGCCGTGCTCGGCTCGGAACGCGCGCACGGCTTCGGGGTCGTTCGTCATCAATGTGGACGGGACGTCGAGGCCCACCTCGCGCGCGATCCGCAGCTGCCGCAGCTTGTTCTCGGCGTGCCGCACGACGTGCGGTGGGTCGATCCAACGCGCGCGGTGGAACCCGTCGAGGAAACCCGCCAGTGCCGCGGTGCTCTCGCGCAGCGCGCCTTCGCGCAGCTTGGCGTCGATGCGCTCATCGATGCGCGGCGTCCAGATCTTGCGCGCCCACACGGCGCTCACGGAACGAACATCGAGCTCTTCGTCTTGGCAAACGAGGCCATGCGGCGCGTCCGTCCCAGCGTGCGCGGAGAGCCGCGCCTCGCTCGGAAAGAGATCCGTGTCGAAGCGAAACGCGCGGGCGCCGCGCCGAGCGAGCGCATCCGACACACGCTCGATCACGAAGTGGTCGGCCGTGTGCGTGAGCAGAAGGACGGTCTGCTTCATGGCGGCTGCGACGACTCGGCGCGCCGAAAGAATACGGGCCGCTCGCGTCGTGCGCGAACGACCCGTCGGCGTTCGATGAGCGAGCTGTCGCCTTCGCGGAGCTCGCCCGAAATCAGAACTCGTCTCAGACTTCGTCGCCGTCGGACGGGTACTTCATCGTGTGATTGAGATCCAACGTCGGGCTGGTTCCGCCACCCGGAGGTTTGCCGGCCTTCACGTCGGTTTCGACCTCCGGATACTCTTGGCTCTCAAGGAACCGAGCAAAGAACGGCACTTGTTCGTCGTGCTTCATGATCGCTCTCCTCTAAGAAGTTTCGGACTAGATCGACGGCGGGTTGTCGTCGCCGTCGGACGGGTACTTCATCGTCTGGAGTTGATCGACGGACGGGAGTGTGCCGCCGCCGCCCGGGGGCTTGCCGGCCTTCACGTCGCTCTCGACTTCCGGGTACTCCTGGCTTTCCAGGAAACGCGCGAAGAAGGGAATTTGACCTTCGTTCATGATTCGATCTCCAAAAAGGTTCGCGAGCATCTCCGCGCGGAACGCCGATCGATCCACTCAGCGGAGCGCTCGTACGGTAGCAGTGGTGCAGAGAGCTGGATAGCCCCCAAAGTCTGCGGCTGAAGCGCTAGGGATGCGCCATCACGACCAGCGCTGGAGCGCGGCGCCAGAGCGTGTCGAGCACGGTCCGCGCCGTGCTGGGATCGAGCCCCGCGAGGCTCTCGTCGAGCACGACGAGGTCGCCGCCCGACAGCAAGGCGCGCGCGATGAACACGCGGCTCCGCTCGCCGTGCGAGAGCTGCCATCCGGTCTCACCCAAGAGCTGGCGCAGGCCCGAAGGCATGCGCGCGAGAAGGTCGCCGAGTCCCAGCTCGTGACACATCTGGACCGCGCGCTCCTCTTCCTTTGAATCGTCTTCCGCCGACCCCAACAGCAGATTGAACGACAGGCTCGCTGTGAAGATGCGGTTCTCGTGGAACTGAGGCGCGGCGGCGATCCGCGACCTCCAGCGCACCGCCCCCCACGTCTTTCGGTCGAGACCGCGCAGGAGGACCGCTCCCGACGTCGGCACGCGCCATCCGACGAGGAGCGACGCGAGCGTGGACTTGCCCCCGCCGGAGGGCCCCTCGACCACGATGCGCTCGCCGGCCGCGATCGAGAAGTCGACATGATCGAGCGCGGGCTCCGTGCGCGAGCCGTGCTGGAAGGAAAGCCCGCGCGCGGCGATGATCGGCGGCGTTCGCGCGTCGTCGGCCCTGGGACGCAAGGCAGCGCGCGAGAGGCCGGGCTCCTCGCGGCGCGCCGCGGCTCGGAAGAGCGGCGCGACCTGCCGCCACGCGGCGGCGCACACCGCGAGCTGGACGAGCCCGCCGGAAAGCTTCGAGAGCGCTTGCTGTCCGAGAAGCACCGCACCGACGCCGATCGCCAGCGCCGTCGGCGCCGACGCGCCCGAGACGTACGACCAGCCGAGCGCGGCGAGCGACGTGAGCGCGAACCCGGAGGAGATGCACGCGGTGAGCGCGAGCGTCGAGCGGTCGAGGGATCGCGAGCTCGCGCTGTAGTCCGAAAGGCGCCGGTCCTCCTCGACGTGCCACAGCTCGGGCGGCTCCTGAACGACGCGCGTCCGGTGCCCGACCATGCGCTCGACGAGGTCTTCGGTGAGCGCGCGGCGCGCGGTTGCGAAGGACCGCGCGTGCAACATCTGCCGCACACCCAGCGCGAGCGCAACGGCGATCCACGTCGCGAGCAGCGCGAGACCGGACGCCGCGTGCGGCGCGTTTGCGATCGCCCAGGTCGCGAGCGCGAGATCGATCGACGCACCGACGATCTGGAATCCGCCGCCGAGCGCGAGCGATTCGAGCGCTTCCGATTCGAGCACGCGACCCAGGAGCGCGCCCGAGCCCTCGCCGCGGACTTCCTGCGGGTCGAGTCGCGCCGCGCCGGCGAGCAGACGGCGTCGCAACAGTGCGCCGAAGTGCAGCGCGAAGTCCGATTGAAGATAACCCTCGAGCCAGCGCAGCGGCATCGTGCTCGCGAGGCACAAAATCCAAGCGGCGATCCACGCCGGCTCGAAACCGTCGACGAGGATCCCGCGGCCGAGGACGATCCACCCCGCAATCCCCATCACGCTCGCGGTCGAGCTCGTCACGAGGATCGCAAGGAGCTTGCGGCTGAGCTTCGCGCGCACGCATTGCCGCGCGAACGGACGGCCCGGCGGCAGGCGGAGGAGCCACGCGCCACTCACCGGGAGGTCACCGAGGTGCTCGGCGAGCAGCGCCGTGCGCGCTCGCGCCTGCGCGGCCGCGCGGATCCCGGCGGACTCGAGCACTGGCTCGAGCGCGGCGGGCAGGTTGCCCTCCACGGAGCGGCACCAACGACGGCACAAGAGCGCGCAGTCGACGGCGATGCGCGATCCATCCGGAGCGAGGAGCAATGCGCGCCGTCCGCGCGCGCCCACGAGCGCGGCGAGACGCGGGCCGAAGCTCTCCGACTCGATCACGAGGAGCGCTGGCGCGGCGCTTTGGATGAACGAATCGGCGTGCGCGTAGGAGGCAGTCACCGGCTCGATCTCGACGTCGAGCTCGCCCGCCGCCGACTCGAGGCGCTCGCCTGCCGCTTGAACCGCGCGCTCTCGCGACTCGCCGCCGCTTTCGTTTGTCGCGCGCGAGGCGAATGCCGCGCGCGGCGCCCGCGGCGCGAGATCCGCGGCGCGCGCGAGCTCGTGCAGCGCTTCCTCGGCTCGGTCGCAGGTCCACAGCGCGGAGTCGATGGTGTCGATCATCCGCCCTCCTCCGTGGGTGAACGGACTACACGGAGCGCGCCCGCTTCGACATGCCAGCGCGTCCAGGACGTCGAGCTCCACACCGCGCGAACTTCGTGTTCCGCAGCGACCAGCTCCGCGTACGCGCCGCCGGCGACGCGCGCGAGCTCGTGCGGCTTGCCCTGTGCGACGATCCGTCCGCGATCGAGCACGACGACGCGATCGAAGCCAAGCGTCTCGTCCAAGTCGTGCGTCGCGCACACGAGCGTCGCTCCGCGCCAGTGTTCTCTCGCGCGCGACAAGAGTTCATGCCGCGTCCTGCGGTCG
>JANLUN010000295.1:0-1704 GCA_031363505.1 Planctomycetota bacterium
AAGCGCGCCGCGCCACGCCTGCACCGAACTCACGCGCGCAGGACGCAGAACCTCGATGCGCGTCGGCGTCTGCGCCGAAGTCGGCATCATCGCCGGCAACGAGACGAGGCATCGCAGTAGCCCGCGGATCACGTGCTCGTCCTCCCGCGGCTCTTCCACACGAGTCCGGCGAACACGGCGACGAAGCCCGCCACGCACGTCCAGAGCAAGACTTGCCACGGCGCGATCGGCGCTTTCACAGCCTCTTCTGGCGCATCGACCGCGGCGGACGGCGCGGGTTGCTCATGCGCGTGCTCGGCGCTGACGACGATTCGGAAGCGCTCTTCGTAGGACGAGCGAACGATGCGATCGGTGACGCGGCGCAAGAAGTCCTCGGGGAGCGGGAGATCCGCGACCGTGGCGGGACCGATCGTTTGCGCACGGATGTTCCCGAGCACTTCGTCTTCGACCGACATCGCCGGTGCGGCGCTCTCGCCCGGTTGCGCGTTGGCTTCCTGCGCAGTCTTCGCGCGCGCGTGACCGTGCGCCGACGGTGCGGCGACGAGCACGAGCAAGAGAGTACGGGCGAAAACTCGAATGGGACCTCCTCGCGGCGCGGCGCCGGCGGTGATCGCGTACTGTAGCGACATGGAGCTCTGCTGCATCCACCACGACCTCGTCGACTCGACGTCGGAGCGCGCGTTCGCTGCGCTCGCCGCGGGAACGGCCAGGCACGGCGACGTGCACGTCGCTCGCGGACAGACGGCGGGTCGCGGTCGTCTCGGACGGCGATGGCACAGCGCGGCGGACGAAGGGTTGTACGCAAGCCTCGTGCTCCTCCCCGCGCCTCCCGCCCATGCGGTATCCATCGACGGTCCACTCGTCACGGTCGCGGCCGGGCTCGCGGTCTTCGACGCTATCCGTGAACTCGGTGCGAGCGACGTGCGCTTGAAGTGGCCGAACGACGTCGTCGCGAACGACGCGAAGCTCGCGGGCGTGCTCGTCGAGACGCGCGGGCTCGATCCGCTGAAGCCGCATTACGTCGTCGGCATCGGAGTGAACGTGCGCCAGCTCGAATTTCCGCCCGAGCTCGTGAGCGAGCGCGCGGTGACGAGCCTGTGCGCACTCGGGATCGACGTGTCCGTCGTCCGTGCGCGCGAGTGCGTGATGGAGTCGCTCGCGCGGCGCATCGAAGACATCTCGCACGCGCGCGAGCGGCTGGCCGGCATGTACTTAAAAGCGACGGGGCTCCTCGATCGCGGCGTCGTCGTGCGAACCGCCGGCGAGGAGCATCGCGGCGTCCTCGCGGGATTGTCGCTCGAGCACGGACACTTGTCCGTGCGCACCGACACCGGATTACTGGACGTGCCCCTGGGTTTCGTCCGCGAGCTCTCGGCCGTGCCAGAGACTAGCTCCACGACGGTCCGCGGGTAGTGATGCTCGAGCGCGCTCCGTATACTCTTCGCGCTCGATTCGCAGAGTCGCGCAAGATTCGCACGGTCGCGCATCCGCACGGAAACACACGATGGCTCGAATTGACGGACGCAACGCCGGGGATCTACGCCCCATCACGTTCCAGCGCGGCTTCACGAACCGCGCGCCGGGCTCGGTGCTGGCGTCGTTCGGAAACACGCGCGTCTTGTGCACCGCGATGGCGCAAGACGGCGTCCCGCCGTTCTTGCAGGGCAAGGGCCGCGGTTGGCTCACCGCCGAGTACTCGATGCT
>JANLUN010000322.1:0-3515 GCA_031363505.1 Planctomycetota bacterium
TACGACGTGCGCGGCTGGGGACACGCGTATGCGCTCGAGTTCCTGCTTGCTCTCGAGCGCACCGGCCGCGTGTCGGCGGGTAAACACGCCGACGTACCCGCAGCGATCCGCACACTCATCGATACGCTCCAGCGCACCGAGATCAAGAAGCGCGGCGGTTGGAACTACGCGCGCGGGCAAAACGCGGACGAAGCCGCGCCGTCGACGTTCATGACGGCGCCGACGCTGCAGTTCCTGTTCGAAGCCAAGCGACAGGGCTTCAAGGTCGACGACGAGGTGATCGCGCGCGCGCTCGACGCGCTCGAGTCGGCGCGGCTCGACTCCGGCGCGTTCCAGTACAAGAGTCAGAAAGAGAATCAGACGGGCGAAGGTTTCGAGGACGTGCGCGGCTCGATCGGCCGGTCGCCGGTGTGCGAGTCGACGCTGTACCTCGCCGGCCGGGGGAGCCAAGAGCGGATCCGTGCGGCGATCGACCTATTCTTCGAGCACTGGGAATGGCTCGAGAAGCGCCGCAAGCAAACCGGGACGCACGTCGCGCCCTACATGATCGCGCCCTACTACTTCTTCTACGCGCATCGCTACGCCGCGCAGGCGATCGAGCTACTTCCGGCCGAGCAGCGTCCCGCGTACCGGCAGAAGCTGTACCGGCTTCTGTGGAAGGTGCGCGAGGAAAGCGGAGGCTGGAACGACCGCGTTTTCCCGCGCAGCGAGAACTTCGGCACCGCGATGACGATGCTGTCGCTCGGCGAGCCCGCGCGCGTTTCACCGGCGCGCTGGACGCCGGACTGATCGACGATGTCCGCGACGAGAGTCGGCCCCGTTCCGAAGAGCGCCATGCGCGGCGCCGTCGATCGATACTTGAAGGAGCTCGCGGCGGCGCGCGGCGCGTCCGAGCACACGTTGCGCGCGTACCGCACGGACCTTTCCGCGTTCTGCGTGTTCCTCGAGTCGATGGACATCGACGAACCGGATCGTGTCACGCCGCGCACGCTGCGCAGCTATCTGGCCGACCTCGACTCGCGCGGCCTCGCACGCGCATCGATCCAGCGGAAGCTCTCGGCGGCGCGCTCGCTGTTCAAGTTCCTCCTCCGGAATGGAGCGATCGACGCGCATCCCGCAACCGGGTTGCGACCGAGACGCGGCGAGCGGCGTCTCCCCGGTTGGCTCTCGATCGAGGAGATCGAGGCGCTGCTCCGTTCCCCCGATGTCGCGACACCCAAAGGCCGTCGCGATCTCGCGATCCTCGAGGTGATGTACTCCGCAGGAACGCGCGCCGCCGAGACCGTCGGGCTCGACCGCGGCGATGTCGACTTTGAAAACGGCGTCGCGCGCGTGCGCGGAAAAGGCCGGAAGGAGCGCTTGGCAGCCCTCGGCAGCTTCGCGCGGGACGCGCTCCAGAGCTATCTCGCGGATCCCGCGCGTCCGCGCCCGAAGCAAACCGCCACCGACGCGGTCTTCTTGAACCTCGCAGGCGGACGGCTGACGACACGTTCGCTCGGCCGCATCGTCGAGGAGTGCGTGCTGAAGTCGGGGATCGGCCGGCGAACGACGCCGCACACGCTGCGGCATAGCTTTGCGACGCACTTGCTCGACCGCGGTGCGGATCTGCGCAGCGTGCAGGAGCTGCTCGGCCACGCGCACCTCGTGACGACGCAGATCTACACGCACGTGTCGATCGAGCGACTGCGCAAGATCTACGAGCAGGCGCATCCGCGCGCGGGTGAGGAGTGATCAGAGACGCGGCGCGATGCGCGTTGCCGCCTCTGCGGAAGTGATGACCGGGTGGACTTCGAACTCGACGAGGTCCTTCCAGCGCTCCATCCAACGCGTCAAGAGCTCAGGATCGTCGCACTCCATGACCTGGAAGCAGCGCGTGAGATCGTCGGTAACCCAGCTCGCGACATAGCGCAGCCCTTCCGGAGCGAGCCGGCCCCGATCGCGAAAGCGCCGGTAGACCGGCGCTGCATCGCCGCCGCGAAAGTGCTCGACGACTAGATACAGCACCGGACGTGCGCGTCCTGATCAGAAGTGATTCCAGAGGTACTGGTTCGTCACCTCGTGGTGGAACTGCACCTCGGGGATCTTGACCATCGTGCCGAGCGCCTTCGAGCAGCGCTCCGCCGACGACAGCTTCAACTCGGCGAACTTCTCGTGCACGTTCTCGCCGAGCATCTCCATCGACCACTTGCTCTGCTTGAAGAGCCGGATCGCATCGAAGATGTTGTCCGGCAGGAAGCGCGTGCGCGAGCGCTTCGCGTCGTCCTTCGCGTCGCTCTTCGGACCTTCGAAGCCGGTCCGGAACAGCGTGTACAGCGTCATGTAGATGTTCGCGTCCGGGCCGACCGAGCGAACTTCGAGACGCGCGCTGCGCTCGTTGCCGAGCGGAATGCGGATCATCGCGCCGCGGTCGATCGCGGAGACCTTGATCTGGTTGGGCGCTTCGAAGTGCGGGTCGAGACGGCGGTACGCATTGACGCTCGAGTTGAGCACGAGGCAGAGGTCGGGCGCGCTGTTCAGGATGCGGTCGATGAAGTCCCAGGCGAGCTTCGAGACGCCGTCCTGACCCTTCTTGTCGTGGAAGAGGTTCGTCCCCTTGCGCGCCACCGAGATGTTCGTGTGCGCGCCGCTGCCGTTGATGCCGACGACCGGCTTCGGCAGGAACGACGCCGTCATGTCCATGCGCGCGGCGATCTGCCGACAGACGAGCTTGTAGAGCTGGAACTGATCCGCGGCGGTCACCGCTTCGGCGTACGAAAAGTTCATCTCGAACTGCGACGGTGCGACCTCGGGGTGGTCCTTCTCGTTCGCGAAGCCCAGCGCGCGCTGCGCTTCCGCCGCCGCGTCGATGAACTGGCGCAGCGGATCGTTCGGCAGCGAGTGGTAGTACCCGCCGGTCGAGACGTACTCGAACTTGCCGGTCTCGAAGAAGTGCCGCTCCGCGTCGCGGCCCTTGAACACGAACCCTTCGATCTCGTTCGCCGCGTAGCAGACCGTGCCGTCCTTCTTGTGCAGCGCGGCGAGATACTTCTTGAGCTGTCCGCGTAGATCGCCCGGGTACGGCGTGCCGTCGCGCGAGAGCACTTCGCCGAAGACGAGCACCTTGCCCGGCCCGAACACGTCCGCCGGCAGCCAATAGAACGCCGGCCAATCGATCGCGAGACGCAGGTCGCTTTCGGCTTGTTGCGAGAACCCGCGGATCGAGCTGCCGTCGAACGTCAGGTTGTCGTGCGACTTCAGCAGGAACTTCTTGTCGTAGTCGAGCATGTGCAGCCGGCCCTCGAGGTCGGTGAAGCACACGGTCACGGCTTTGATGCGGTCCTCGGACTGCAGGTACTTGATGCGCTGCTTTTGGATCTCGCCCGGGTCGACGCGATCCATGCGCGCTTGCTTGGCGCCGAGGTTCATCTTCTCGAGCTGGTCGTACGGGATCTCGAGGAAGTCGCGCAGCTGCGTCGTGGTGCTCGTGGGCATGGAAGGGCGGGCCTTGGAGGGGCGTGCTTTGGTTATTGTTTCGG
>JANLUN010000359.1:0-2235 GCA_031363505.1 Planctomycetota bacterium
GGCGAACGTCACCGCCTTCTTGCCCGAAGCGTGCGCGTGCTCCGCGCCTTCCAGCTTGTCGTGAATCTCCCAAGTGGCTTTCGCGATCAGGAACAAGCCGCCGCCGAGGAGGATCATGTCGCGCCCGGAGATGTCGTGCCCCGCGACGCCGAACACAGGATCGGTGAGCTTCATCACCCAGCTCAGCGCGAAGAGCAGCCCGACGCGCATCAGCATGGCGAGCGCCAGCCCGATGCGCCGCGCTCGCGCGCGCTCCGCCAGCGGCAGCTTGCCGGTGAGGATCGAGATGAAAACGATGTTGTCGATGCCCAGCACGACCTCGAGGAGGGTCAGCGTGAGCAGGGCGATCAGGTTCTGGGTGGTGAGGATGTCGCTCAACGTCGAGCTCTCCGTGCGGCCGATATGGTCGAGCGCGCCAGCGATCGGCGGCTCGTGAAGCGGCAGTCGTACGCGACCACACGGCGCGCGTTCAAGCGAGAACGGGGAGCGCGAGCTCGGCCGCAGAAATTTCTCGAACCCTCATCTTGACGGTCCACCGCAGTCGATGCATATTCTTGCACAGCACTGCAACACATATGCACGCCACCATGAATCCCTCGGGGAAGCCCTCGAACCCCGCCAAACGCGAGCTGCGCCGCCAGCGCATCGCGCATTTCGTCCGCTCGCAGCGGGTCGCGAACCAGCAGCAGCTCCTCGAGCTCCTGGCGGAAGAGGACCTCGTCGTGAACCAGGCCACGCTGTCGCGCGACATCCGCGACATGGGCCTCTTGAAGGGCCGCGACGGCTACGAATTCCCGGCGGAAGTCGCGGTGCAGGGCGCGGACGAGAGCGTCGCGCTCTACCACGCCGTCGCCACCTGGCTCGCGGAAGCGACCGCCGCCGAGAACCTGCTCGTCCTGAAGACCCCGCCCGGCGGTGCGTCTCCCCTCGCGCTCGCGCTCGACCACGACCGCTGGAAGGGCGTGCTCGGCACGATCGCCGGCGACGACACGATCCTCGTGATCTGCAAGAGCGGCGCGGATGCGCGACGCGCCTTGCGCCAGCTGCTCGACTTGCGGGAGCGCCGCCGCCGATGAAGCGCGTCGCCGTACTGGGCGCCTCGGGTTACACCGGGGCGGAGCTCGAGCGTTTGCTGCGACGCCATCCGAGCTTCGTTCTCGACGCGTTCATGAGCGCGCGCGAGGACGACACGCCGTCCAGCGCCGCCGCCGGTGCGGGCCGCGCCATCGAGCGTCTGGATTGGTCGCGCGTCGAGCGTTGCCAGGGCGTCTTCTTGTGCACGCCTCACGGAGTCGCTGCTCCGCTGGCGAAGCGCGCGCTCGATCTCGGCCTCGCGGTCGTCGATCTGTCGGCCGACTTCCGGCTCACGGATCCGGCGCTGTACCAGAAGACGTACCACGCACCGCACGCCGCGCCTGAGCTCTTGCCGCGGGCGGTGTACGGCCTGACCGAGCACGCGCGCGACGCCGTCGCGACCGCGCGCCTCGTCGCGAACCCCGGTTGCTATCCGACGTCCGTGCTGCTCGCGGTCAAGCCGCTCCTCGCACGCGGGCTCGTCGCGAAGAACTCGACGATCATCGCCGACTGCAAGAGCGGCACGTCCGGCGCGGGCAAGAATCCGAGCGAGCGCACGCACTTCGCAAACGTCCACGAGAACTTCTGCGCGTACGGCGTCGGCGATCACCGGCACGGGCCCGAGATCGAGAGCCACGCCGAACTCCAAGGCGGCGTGCGCATCGCCTTCGTCCCCCACCTATTGCCCGTCTTTCGCGGCATCCTGTCGACGATCTACATCGAGCCGGCGGCCGGTATCACCGCAGGCGAGCTGCACGCCGCACTGTGCGATGCATATTCCGGCGAACCGTTTGTCCGCGTGTACGACCGCGGCGTTCCGGAGCTGCGCAACGTCCAGCTCACGAACGAGTGCCACATCGGCGTCGCGGCGTGCGCGAATCGCATCGTGCTCGTGTCGGCGATCGACAACTTGGTCAAGGGAGCCGCCGGTCAAGCGCTCCAGAACATGAACCTCGTGCTCGGGTGCGAGGAGACTGCGGGGCTGACGTGAGATGCCTCGTGAAGATCGGCGGCGCGCAGCTCGAGTCGCTCGAAGCGCGCCGCGAGCTGGCGCGCGCGTTGAAGCGCGCGCGGGATGCCGGTCACGAATTGATCGTCGTCCACGGCGGCGGGAATCAGATCCGCGCGCTCGGCAAGCGCCTCGGCATCCCCGAGCGCACG
>JANLUN010000389.1:0-11487 GCA_031363505.1 Planctomycetota bacterium
CTTGCAGTACGTGTGGGGCAAGACGTCGCTCATCTCGACGACGAACACGAGGAAGAGGATCATCATGCATCCGTTCGTGTCGCTCGCGCCGACGTGCTCGAAGGTCAGCAAGTACGCCATGTGGCTCAGGCCGAACACGAACGACATCAGTCCCCACTGGATCTGCGATGCCGATGCGACGAAGCCGCTTGTCTCTTTCGAGAAGAGAAGTCGCAGCGGCAGCATGATGAACATGTAGACGGGGATGAAGATCACGAACATCCCGTACCACTCGATGTCGACCCACAGGTACTGGACGGGAATCGAGAGGAACGTCAGCACGAGCGTCTTGTGATCCGCGGGACGCGTCTTGAGGAGCGTCACGTACTCCTTCATCGCCCAGAAGCTGACGGCGGCGAAGAAGACGTACGAGATGCGCCGGTGGACGACGATGGCGCCGAAGAACAAGGCTGCCATGAACCACCACGAGCGGACGCGCGCGGAGAGCTCGGAGTAGTCCTTCTCGGGTTTCGCGCTTCGCAGCAGCGCGACGACGACCGACGCGAGGACGAGGACCGCGAAGATGACGCAGCCCATCCTCCACACGCGGTCGAGTCTCTCGAACCAGCTCATCATGCGGGCTTCTCGATGCGCAATTCAGCGAGGCCGCGCTTGATGCGGTTCGTGCACGTCAAGAGCGTCAACCCTCCGAGTGCGGCGAAGATCCAATTCCAGTGTTCGCGGACGTTGGGGGCCGCGAACGTCAGCAGGATGAGCGCACCGACCGCGAACGCACGATCGCTCTTGCCCATGGGACCGTCGTAGCGACGGCTCGCGCCGAGCGCACGAACGGTCACGCCGCAGAACTCGGTGAGCATGGCCGAGACGGAGAAGCCGAGGATGTTCCACGCCGCTTCGGGAACGACGATGGCAAGCGGGACGTACAGGAACAGATCGGAGAGCACGTCACCGACTTCGTTGAGCACGGCTCCGAGTGTGCTGGTCATCTGCAGCTCCCGCGCCATCATCCCGTCGATCGCGTTGAGCGCCATACGCACGAAGAGCCATGCGGGGAGGAGGAGTACCGGCAAGCCCGCTCCTGAGAGCACGATCGACGCGCCGACGGCGGCCGAGCCAAACAGCGCCACGAGTGTGACTACGTTGGGCGTAACTCCCGCGGTCGCTAGCGCGCGCATGGTCGGGCGCAGCAGCGCCTGGAAGCGCGGTTTGAGATCGTAGATGGACGCCATGCGATCGCGTGAGCGGAAGGCGCCGCAGAACGGCGAATGCTCACCTGGCGAAGCGCGGATCATCGAACGCGTGAGCTGCACAGTCAATTGTGGCCGCGCGATGGCGACGTGCTCGAACTCAACTACCGCGACTTCGCCGCGATGATTCGATCGAGCTCGCCTTTGAGCCGCGGCAGGATCTCGTCGTAGCTGTACGCGCCCACCTCGACTTCGCCGCGCTTCAGGTTCACCGTCGTCGGGCCGCACCAGAGCCCGAGATCGGCGTCGTCGGTCTCGCCCGGCCCGTTCACGCGACAGCCCATCACCGCGATCGTCAGGTCGTGTTCCTTCGCGTACGCCGTCAATCGTTTGACGTCCTCGGCCAGCTCGATGAAGCGCTCGTTCTCGACGCGCGAGCACGACGGGCACGCGATGATGTTGAGCCCGTCGAAGAAGTTCGGTGGGACCGAACGGAAGCGGCCGTTCTCGATGTCGCGCAGAAGTTCGCGTCCGACCTCGATCTCCTTCCCCTTGTCGTCGAACGGCAGCGTGAGCGAGACGCGCAGCGTGTCGCCGAGCCCGCGCGCGAGGAGCTGCTCGAACGCGATGCGCGTCTTGATGATGCCTTCGGGCGGCAGGCCCGCTTCAGTGACGCCGAGGTGCAACGGCACGTCCGGCCGAGCTTCCGCGAAGCGGATGTTCGCGTCGACGACGAGTCGCGGGTCGGAGTCCTTGATCGAGACGAGGTAGTTCTCGAAACCGAGCTCATCCATCATCGCGCAGTGATCGACGCCGCATTGAACGATGGCCGCGACGTGATCGCCTCCGAATCGCTCCTTGTACTCCGGTGCGATCGAGCCCGCGTTGATGCCGATGCGGATCGCGCAGTTGTGCTTCTCTGCGACGTCGACGAGGAACGCGACCTTGTCGCGAATGGACTTCGACTTCTCGTGGTGGTGGAGGTGGCCGGGGTTGTAGCGGATCTTGTCGACGAACGGCGCGACCTCGGCGGCGAGCCGGTAATTCTCTTGCAGATCGACAGAGAGCCGCGCGGTCGTTTGCGCGCGCAGCGTCGCGAGCGCTTTGACGTCCTCGCGACTGTCGACGGCGATGCGAATCAGATCGGCACCGGCCGCCTCGAGGATCCGAATCTGCCGCATCGTTGCGTCGAGATCGCGCGTACGCGTCGCGGCCATGCTCTGGACGGCGATCGGCGCATCTCCGCCGAGCGCGAGGTCGCGGATTCGAATCGTGCGTGTGCGGCGCTTGGGAATCATGGTCGGCGAGCATTCTAGCGGTTGAACACCCGATCGGACTTGCGTGAAAGGCCTATCGCACGCGGCGCTCGTCGTGACAAGCCCCGCTCGCGTTGACAGGCGGGCGAATGCCCGGAGAATGCTCCGCATGGTCGAGATGAGGGTACGGCTCGACACATTGCTCGCGGCCGGTCTGTTGTGCGCGCCCGTTCTCGCTCTTGCTGCGAGTGACGAAAGTGCCGAGGCGGATTCGTCGCAGTGCGCGAGTACAAATGCATGGCCTTCCGTTTCCACCGACGGTCGCTGCGTCGTGTTCTCGAGCACGGAGACGCACCTCGTCGTCGAAGACACCAACGGTTTCGCCGACGTGTTCGTTCACGACGGTGAAACGGGGGAGACGACGCTCGCGAGCGTCGCGAGCGACGGGGGACAAGGAAACGGCGACAGCTTCAAACCCTCGGTCTCCGCTGACGGCCGCTACGTGGCGTTCTGGAGCGCGGCCAGCAATCTGGATCTCGGGGACACCAACGATCTGCCGGATCTCTTCCTCCACGATCGCGAGCGTCGATCGACGGCTCGCGTGAGCGACCTCGTGCTGCGCGCGCTCGTTTCGTCCGAGGGATCCGCGGGCCAAGCGCTCGCCGCGGGTTCGCCGCGATCCATCGTCCCTATCCATTCTTGGTCGTGGGGCGACGTGTTCGACGAAGATCCGAGTGCGTTGGAATTGCTTCGTCGCGTCGAGTCCGCGCGGGGTGCCGACGCCGCTCCGCAATCGCTCGGTCCGCCGCTCCCAGGAGTGTTCGAGCTCACCGCTCCCTCGGACGGATCGGAACCCGTCGGATTGTTCCCGCTCTGGCTCAACTGGACCGCTTCCACGGATCACGACGGCTACGTCGTCGAGATCGCGGACGACCCTTCGTTCAGCACGATCGCGCTCAGCTTTCCGGTCGACGCGAGCGCGACGAGCTACGAAGTGCAGATCGCGCTCCTGCAATACGAGCACGAGTACCACTGGCGCGTGATCGCGAGCAACGCGACGGGAGACACAGTGGCATCGAACGCGCCGTTCGAGTTCGCGCTCGAGGTCCCATCAGGTCAAGGCGTCGACGACACGATGGGCTTCTGCTTCGTCGCGACCGCGGCCTACGGTTCGGCGATGCAGCCTGAGGTCCGCACGTTGCGCCGGTTCCGCGACCGCGTGCTCCTGCCCACGGCGCCCGGACGCGCGTTCGTCGGTTGGTACTACCGCACGAGCCCGCCGCTGGCGGCCGCAATCGCCGAGCAGCCGCTGCGGCGGAGCATCGCGCGCGCATTCCTGTGGCCGGTGGTCGGGTTCGCGACGGCGACCCTCTGGACGGGTGAGCACCCGCTCGGCGCGGCGGGGTTCGTGGCCCTCCTCATCGCCGCTGCGTGGTATGCGACTTGGTTCGCCCGTAGCCGTGCGAAGGCACATTCTCTGTGGTCGGCGCCGCGGTAGCGCTACGCCGCGGGTGGGTCGGGGCGATTACCGATAGGTTTTCCCCAAAATCTCCACACGCGTTGCCCCCGCACCGACGGAAGTGCGTGCGGGAGTCGATCACCAAGAGCTGGTGTCTGGTAGTCGTGCACGTGTCACCCCTCACAACGTGTGCTTGCGAGACAACGGTTCGATGGGCTCCCCCTACTTCAGCCCCACGCGGTCAACGGTGATGCGTGGGGCTGTTTCTCCTGTTGGGTGGGGAGCAGTCGGATTTCGCCCCGGCTGCTCCTCTTTTCATTCTTCCGTCGCGATGACGTCCGCGCCACGGCGCGCCTCCGCGAACCGCGACTAGAATCGCGCTCTTGGGAAAGCTCGTGAGAGCGCGCAGTCGCGCTCGAGTTGCCCTGGAAGCAGCGCGCGCGAATCGATGAGAGCCGAGGTCGTCGTCGTGGGTGGGGGTGTGATGGGCACCGCGATCGCGTGGTATGCGGCGCAGCGCTTCGATCCGCTGGTCGAGCCGGTGCTCCTCCTCGAGAAGAAGGCCCTCGCTGCCGGATCCTCCGGACGATCGGGCGCGATCTTGCGCCAGTTCTATTCGGATCGCGTCGTCGCGGCGATGGCGCGCGACTCGCTGCGCGTGTATGCAACGCTCGAGGCGCGCACTGGGCGCTCGGTCTCTTTTCAGCAGACGGGCGTGCTCACGCTCGCCGGGCCGGACAAGCCGGAGGACGTCGCGCTCATCCGGCGCAACGTCGCGATGCAGATCGAGATCGGCATCGACACGCGCCTCGTCGACGCGGCGGAGATTCGACGACTGATTCCGGGCATCGCGGTCAAGGACGGAACCGTCGGGGCGTTCGAGCCCGGCGGCGGAGGCGTCGATCCCGTGCGCACGGTGAACGTGTTCGCGACGCTCGCGCGCGAAAACGGAGCGAGCATTCGCACCGGCGTGACGGTGACCGGTTTCGTTGTGCGCGGTGGGCGCATCGAAGGCGTTGAAACGGACGGCGGCCGCATCGAGGCATCGACCGTCGTCGTCGCATCCGGACCGTGGACGCGCGCGCTCTTCGCGCCGCTAGGCGTCGAGCTCCCGCTGCGCGTCGTGCGTCCGGAACAGCACTTCATCGAGCCGCCGGTTGCGAGCACGGAGCGCGGCTCGTCGAAGAGTGCCGAGCACGCGCCGAGCATCTCGGTCGACGCAGAACTCGACGCGCGCTTTGCCGAGGCACACCCGAAGCTCCCGCTGGCTGCACATCCGGTGCTGCTCGACCTCGAGCACGGTTTCTACACGCGCTGCGAGTCGCACGCCGCTCGCACGCGTGTCGGACACATGGACTACACGCACGACGTGGAGCTCGTCGATCCCGATCGTCTCGACGAAACCGTCAGCGCGGAGTTCAAGCGTTGGGCGCACACGTCGCTCGAACGACGGCTGCCGGTGTACACCGGACGGAAGGACGCGGGTTCGACGGTCGGCATGTACACCGTGAGTCCCGATGCTCAGGCGCTGATCGGTCCGGTGAACGGCATCCAAGGACTGTTCGTGGTCAGCGGTTTCTCAGGTCACGGCTTCAAGCTCGCGCCGTCGATCGGCGAGGGCGTGACGCAGATGATCCGCGGCGAGCCGGTGAGCGCGTTCGACACCGACTTCTTCTCACCGCAGCGGTTCGCGACGGCTGCGGCGCGCGGCGGGCGCGCGTTCGGACTGTGACGAACTGTCTGGCTGCCTAGTCACACGAACTGGGGATAGAGTGGCAGTCATGACGTTTTCGCTCCCGCGTACCGGTGCACGGCTCGCGTCGATCACGCTCGCGATGCTGGCCGCGATCATCCTCTCGAATGCCCAGGATCAAGCGTGGAAGCCCGCGTCCAGTCAGCCGCCGGCTGAACTTCGCTGGTCGGGCAAGTACAACGCGATGCTCGACTTCAAAGACGCGTCGCTCACCGGCAAGGCGCGCTGGGATCTGCGCGGCAAGCTCGTGTCCGTTCTCTGGTCGCACGCGCCGACGCTCTCCGGCGACATCCAAGAGATCGCGACGACGTACTGGCCCACGACCGTCGTCGCGCTCCAAGACGGCAAGACGTTGCTCGTCGCAGGCAAGCGACCGGACGGCAACACCGTCATCGAGTCCTGGCTCTTTCGCGCGCCCGCACTCGTTCCGAAGGACACTGCGCATGAGGAGTACTCGCTCCAGCCCGCGGTGATCGATCGCGTCGAGACCGTCTACGACGCAGCGGCGGAGGGCAAAGACCTCGTCGCGCATCTCGTGTGCAAGCTCGGCTCGACTTCGAGTGTTTTCGTGCAGTTCGTCGATTCGCGCGCCGTGTACGACTTCGGCCTGGCGGCCAAGCCGCCCAAGCTCACCCTCGTCGCGGAACCGCGTGCGGCGGCGTCGATTCCGGCGGTGCCTCAGCTCGTGCAGCGCTACACGCACGTGTGGGCCGCCGATCACAAATCGCGTGGATACGTGTACGCGTTCGTGAACGACGGGCGCGATGCAGTGTCGTCGCTCGTGCTCCTCGACGCAGACCGCAACGGAACGCTCGACGGTTCGCTCGTGGTTCCGTTGCCGCAGTGGTCGGCCGACGGGTGGGAGACCGCGTCCAACTACAAGTAGCGCGACGAGCGAGTCGTCCGATCCGTCAGCTCTTGCCTTCGACGCTCGTGATCCGCACGCCGTACATGTTGTCGATCGTCACGACTTCCCCGTGCGCGACGACCTGACCGTTCACGAGCACGTCGACCGGCTCGTGCGCTTCGCGATCGAGACCGAGCAGCGAGCCCGGTGCGAGCTTCACGATGTCCGCGAGCGTCTTGCGCGTTCGTCCCACCTCGACGGTAACGCGGACCGGCACCGGCATCAGGCTCTCCATGCCGATCGGTTCACCGCTCGGCGCGCCGGCGCTCAACGTGTCGAAACGCGCCGCTTGAACGGCGACGGCTGCGGTCGCTTGGTCGATCGCGTTCTCGAGGTCGCTCGTCTTGGTCTGTTCGCTCATCGCTCGTCTCCGGTCGGGGTGTTTCTTGTGGGCTCGCCGTCGTCGCGCTTCATGGCTCTTCGCGCCGTGCACCGAGTGCGTCGATCTTGATCGCAAGTTGGCCCGCATGCTGGCCCCACCGCGCGGTGGCGCACGCTTCGCCTTCGACGTACACGTCGAGTGAGCTGCCGACCTCGACGTCGAGCAGGATCACGTCGCCGACCTCGAGGCCGAGCAGCTCGGAGAGCGGCAATTCGGTCGATCCCAGCTGCACGCCGATTTCGACGGGGATCGAGGAGAGGTGCGCGGGGAGCGGCGCGCGCGCGGACGGTTTCGCGCTCGCGGTGGTCTTGTCGACGTCGGGCGTTCGCACGCCCGGCAAGTAGACGCGCATCGTGCTCGTCTCACCGGCGGACTCGAGCGCGATCTGCAGGCACACGCGCTGCGGATCGTTCGCGCCGATGGCTTCGCGCGACGCCTTCAGGTCTTCGGTGCTCTGCGCGAAGCGGAAGTTCTTCGCCTCGACGTTGAGCGCGCCGGCAGCGGTCGCCGTCACGCGGTTGACGAGATTCGCGAGCAGTTTGGCTTCGATCGACGACAGTGCGCGCGGCTCCTGCGCCTTCACTTCGCTCGTGCCGAGCGCGAGCTCCGCTGCGCCGACCGCGGCGCCGGAATCCCACGCGGTCCACGCGGGTTGGCCGACCGAATCGAAGAAGACCACGCACATCGGCTCCTCGAGACTGGCGAGGAACGCGTGCGCATCGACTTCCGTCGCCGCCGCGATCGTCGCCTTGTGCGGGCGTCGGAGCCACGTCGTGAACGTCGACTCGATCTCGGGGAGCGCCTTCTCGGCCATGCGCCGGAGTCGCTCGAGCTGCGCCGTCGAGAGGCGCATCGGCCGACGAAAGTCGCGCGGCGCGACCTCGGTGGACGCGCCGGACTTCGACGGCTCGGCGTCCATGAGGGACGCGACTTCCTCGGTGCTCAGGTTCTGCGACACGGTGGGGGTCTATCGAGGTGCGGGCGAGTTCGGAACTATCGTCAGGTTCGCTTGGATGCTTGATCGCGCGCGAGGAGCGCTCAAGGCTTCTTGATCTGCCCGCGGTACGCGTCGAGATACGCGCGGTACTTGTCCGGCGGCAGCGCATTCATCAACTGGCTCGCGCGTTCGTCGTCGAGCGCGAGCAGGATCATCACGGCTTCCTTGGGCTCGAACTGCATCAGCTTCGTCACGAGCTTCGGTGCGTCGCCTTCTTCGAAGAACTTCGCGAGCTCCTTCCAGCTCTGTGCGTCCCGCTCCGACTTCGCCGATTCGTCGCGCTTGAGCTCTTCCTCGCGGAGCGACACCTCCAGCTCTTGCTTGTCGAGGGCCGCTTGCAGCTCCTTCAAGCTCGCGAAGCGCGCGTCGAGCGTCTTCTCCCACTCGTCGAGCTTCCCTTCGCGCTCGCGAATGTGTTCGACGCGCGTCTTCGCGTCGGACACCAGGCTGTGCAGCTCCTGCTGCAGCCGGCTGAGCTCGGTCGCCGACATCGGCGAAGGGAGAAGGAACGAGCCGAGCACTCCGATGCTTCCCTCGAGCACCTCCCGATCCGGTGACTCGTGCGTCTCCACCGGCGGTTCCGGTGCGTGTTCAGGTGTCGCGTGATCGTCGACGCTCGCCGTCGAATCGTGCGGCGTGTGCGGCTCCTCGGGTGCGCGCACGAAGCCCTTCACGAACGCGATCTGGTGGAGCGGCGTTCCGGACATCGCGGCGAAGCCCACGTAGGCTCCACCGAAGAGTCCGAAGCCTCCCACGCCCATCAATACTGCGGTAGCGATCGATTTCATGGTCGTTTCCTATGCGCGTGTGGTCTTGTCGGCGTGTAGGGCGCTTTCGCCGGAGCGGTCGGTCCACGGGTCGAGCGCGCCGAGCGTCGGTTCCGTCACGCCCGCGGGCGTCCGCGCGTCGGCACCCGCGCGCTGACGCGTTCGTGCGCTGGCGCGCATCGACGCCACTTCGTCGAGTTCTCGTGCTTCACGTACGAGCTCGTCCTGCTGATGCTGCTGAAGGTCGCGCGATTCCAGCTTCTCGAGCCCGCGCACCTCGCGACGTCGCTCGCTCCACGGACGGCGGAGCTCATCGGCTTGGAAGCGCAGTGTGCGCGCGTGCTCGACCGCGGAGCGCCGGCGCTCGCGCAGCGTCTCGACGAGCCGCGCTCCCGCCATCACGCGTTCGATCGCGATCGTCGGAGCGCTCTGCTCCGCGCGCAGCTCGTCGCGTGCGCGAAGGACGGCCTCGCGCGCGGACTCGGCCTTGGCTTCGGCCGCGCGAGTGAGCTCCTCGGCCGCGAGCCAACGCTCGCGCGCGACGCGCTCTTGCAGTGCGCGCACGTGCGTCAGTCGCGCCAGTCGGAACTGGAACTTGCTCATCGCACGGCCTCTCGTCCCGCGGTGACGCGCTCGAGCAACGCGACGGTCTCCGCGAACGTCGAGATCTCGTCGGCGCCTTGCTTCAGGAAGGCGTCGATCGCTTCCATGCGCGCGAGCGCCTGATCGAGTCGCGGGTTCGTGCCGGGCCGGTACGCGCCGATCTCGACGAGATCGCGCCCTTCGCGCCACGCCGCGAGCATCTGGCGAATGAAGAGGGAAGAAGAACGATGCTCCGCGGAGATGAGCCCGGGCATCAAGCGCGACAGGCTGCCGAGCACGTTGAGCGCAGGGTAGTGACCCGCTTGCGCGAGCTCGCGCGACAAGAACAAGTGTCCGTCGAGCAGTCCGCGCAGCGTGTCCGCGACCGGATCGTTGTGGTCGTCGCCGTCGAGCAAGATCGTGAGCAGGCCCGTGATGCTGCCCTTCTCTGTACGCCCCATGCGCTCGACGAGCTTCGGCACGGTCGCGAAGAAACTCGGCGGATAGCCGCGCACGGTGGGGGGTTCACCGGCTGCGAGTCCGATCTCGCGCGCCGCGGCGGCAAAGCGGGTGACCGAATCCATGACGAGCAGCACGTCGGCGCCCTCGTCGCGAAAGTGTTCTGCGACGGTGACCGCGACGAACGGCGCGAGGAAGCGCTCGATCGGCGCGCGATCGGACGTCGCGACGACGAGGACCGACTCCTTGGCGCGCGAGGCTCCAAGGATGTCGCGCACGAACGGCGCGACTTCACGTCCACGCTCGCCGACGAGACCGACGACGACGACGTCGGCATCGGTGCCGCGCGTCACTTGCCCAAGCAGCGAGGACTTGCCGACGCCCGAACCGGCGAAGATGCCGAGGCGCTGGCCGCGACCGAGTGTCGCGAGGCCGTCGATCGCGCGCACGCCAGTTTGGAGCGGCTCGTGAATCGCGGGACGGCTGAGCGGGTCAGGTGCTTCGCGTCGCACGGGCAATTCCGTGCGCGTCGAGAGCTTCGGACCGCCATCGAGCGGACGGCCGAAGCCGTCGAGCATCCGTCCGAGCAGTTGATGTCCGACCGGAACCATGAACGGACGCGAGAGCGCGGTCACTTCTTGGTTGGGCGCGATGCCGGCGATGTCGCCGTGCGGCATGAGCAGCGTGCTCGAGCCGCGGAAACCGACGACTTCGGCGTCGATCGCCCCGCCGCGGCCGCGCTGGATGCGGCACAGCTCGCCCATCGCCGCGGGAACACCCGTCGCTTCGACGAGCACACCCGAAACGATGTCGACGCGTCCGCGGTACACCGGCGCCGCTCCGGCTTGCACGTGCGCGCGGCAAGCATTCATGTCGAGGAGGCCCGTCATCGGAGATCTCCTCGAATGCGTTCGGCAATCGACCCGAGCGCGCTGTCGACGTCGCGCACGAGCACGCCGTGCGGCGTCGTGACGTGCACGTCGCCGCGCGCGACTTCGAGATCGGGCTCGATCACGGTCGCGGAACGGAACGGCACGCTCTTCAGCCGCTCGGCATCGACCGGGTTCAAGTGCACGACGCAGGCGCGCCGGCCGACGCCCGACGCGGCGAGCGCCTCGCGCACGATGCGCTCGATGTCGTAGCGTCCGGCGTCGATCTCCGCGCGCACGAGCGTGCGGGCGATTTCGGTCGCAAGCTCGACGGCCGCGCGGGCGAGCTCTTGTTCGGCGCGTTCGCGAGCCGTGTCGAGTGCCGCGACCGCGCGGTCGAGCGCGCCCGCCGAGTTCGCGAGCGCCTGTTGTTCTCCTTGCGCGACGCCGCGAGCGAAGGCGCTCGCGACACCTTCGCCGTCCCAGCGCGAGCGCATCGCGGCGACGCTCTCGTCGACGATCCGCGCGCCGGCAACGCGCTGCGACATTGCGACGGCGAGCGCCGCGGACTGCAGTTCAGGAGACAAGTTCTTCGCCTGCCTTCGCCGGAGCGAATTCGCCGGACTCCACGAGCGACCGGACGCTCTTCATGATCTCGTTGCGCGCCGCGACGACCTCGAGCATCGGCATCGGGCCGGCGAGCTCGCGCTCGTCCTTCACCATCTCGCGCACACGCGAGCTCAGGTTGCCCATGATGTTGGCCTCGACTTCGGCGGGGCAGGCCTTGAGCGCGATCGCGAGCGTGCGCGTCTCGACCGACGAGAGGATCTTCTGCATCCCCTTCTTTTCGACGGTCGCGAGATCGGTCC
>JANLUN010000391.1:0-1997 GCA_031363505.1 Planctomycetota bacterium
AAACGCACGCGCTGCTTGCCCGGCGCCGCAGCACAGGCGGCAGAGG
Source organism: Planctomycetota bacterium (assembly GCA_031363505.1). GTDB lineage: Bacteria > Planctomycetota > UBA1135 > UBA1135 > JANLUN01. Next base: position 47 of record JANLUN010000391.1, read on the forward strand.
ATGCGTTGCTCGCGGGCTACGCCGCCGCCGAGGGCTCGCGCTCTCCAAGCGCGCTGGCGCGCTACAAGAGTGCGACTGCGTTGCGACTCGCGCTCGTGTACGGCATCCGGCCGCGCTGGGCCGACCTCGCGGAGCCGCTCGTTTCGATTTCGAGTCGCTTCTGGCGGGAGGTGTAGCATGCGACCTTTGGCTCTCGTCGGAGCGTTTCTAGCTGTCTGCCTCGTAGCGCGCACGAGCGCCGCGCAGAGCCGCGATGCGCTTCACATCGGGCACTGGGTCGAGGTCAAGGGCGAGCTCGTCGGTGTCAGCACCTTTCGCGCCTCTGCACTCGAGGTGCTGCCTCCCAGCGATCAAGAGGCCCTGATCGGTACCGTGACCGATGTCGTGCGCGCCGACGAGCAGTTCGAGCTCTTGGGTCTGACCGTGAGCGTCAGCGAGAAGACTGAGTTCAAGGACGTGTCCTTGAGCGACATCAAGGGACGGCGCGTGAAGGTCGAGGGACACTACCGTGGTCCAGAAAAATTCTCCGCGCGCCAGGTCGCGTTGCGCGGAGAGGGTCGTGACCGCATCGTCGGCCGCATCGACCAGTTGACCACGCGCGGAGATCTCGTCGAAGCGCGCATCATGGGCTTCACGATCCAGATGGCGGCCGACGTGAAGCTGGAGAACAAGACCGCGTTCGACTCGATCGCACTCGCGCCCGAGGTGGAGTTCGAGTCAGCCAGCGGCATCCGCCCCGACGACGACGACGACTACATCCCGGGCTCGATCGTGCTGTCCGACACGCTGACCCTGGGCGGACTGTTCGAGTACAAGGGCACCCACGAGGAGAACTACGATCTCGACGACGCGAGAGAGAGGGACCAGAGCGACCACCGCATCACGTTGCGCGCGCAGCTTTTTTGGACTCCGTCCGACCAATTCAACGCGCTGTTCAGCGGCCGCTACGAGTTCCAGGATCAGCACGAAGACGGCTCAGCGCACGATCATCTCTCCGACTTCGGGGTGAACGAAGCGTGGGTCGCGTGGCGCGACATCGCCCACACGGGAATCGACCTGCGCGCCGGACGGCAGGACTTCGACGATCTGCGCGAGTGGGTGTACGACGAGAACCTGGATGCCATCCGGTTCGTGCTGCGCCGCGAGCAACTGCGGCTCGAGCTTTCCGCGAGCACGCGTTACGAGGACGGCAGCGATCGCGACGAGCACACCGAGAACCTGATCGCCTATCTCTCCAACAACGATTCCAAGCGACACTTGGCGGCCTACGTCGTCGATCGCCGCGACGACCGCAGTCCGCGCGACTATCCGATCCACTTCGGCGTTCGCGCGATCGGCGAGTTCTTGCCGAACAACAAGAGCTGGGTCGAAGCCAGCATGCTGCGCGGTTTCTCCGACAACACGAATCTCGAGGGTCATGGATTCGATCTGGGCACGACCTGGTCACCCGGTTTTTCGGATCCGGTCTCGGCTACGCTCGGATTCGCGTACGGATCCGGTGACGATGATCCGAACGACGGCACTGACGAAGCGTTCCGGCAAACGGGCCTGCAAGACAACAACGCCAAGTTCGCGGGCGTGACGTCGTTCCGCTACTACGGCGAGATCGTCGATCCCGAGCTCAGCAATCTGGCGATCTGGACCGCGGGGATCGGAACGCGCGTAGCACGCAAGTCGTCCATCGACCTCGTGTACCACTACTACGACCAGGTCGACGCGATCGATTTCCTGCGCGACTCCGATCTGAGCGCAGATCCGGACGGCACGCACGAGCATCTGGGCCAAGAGTTCGACCTAGTGGTCGGAACGAAGGCCTGGAAGCCGCTGGACTTCGAGTTCGTGCTGGGTTGGTTCGACCCCGGTCCGGCGTTCCCAGACGCCGATGACGCGTGGCTCGCGTCGTTCCAGATGCGCTTTCGGTTTTGAATGCTCGCGCTGCCCGTCGTGCGCG
>JANLUN010000392.1:0-7159 GCA_031363505.1 Planctomycetota bacterium
CCTCGTCACGCCCGAAGCGACCGTGACCTTGAGGGCGTCATTGTGCGGAACCACAGACGACGAGACGCGCAGTCCCGGGTTCGTCAGGTACACCATGTCGTTGATGTCGTTGACGATGAAGCTCTGGCCGGCGATGTGGCAGTGCAGATCGATGAAGCCGGGGACGAGCCACGCGTCGCCGCAGTCGACGAGCTCGTAACCCGCGGGCACTTCCGTGGTGCGCGCCGGACCGACCGCCTCGACGCGGCCGTTCTTCACGAGCATCACACCTTGATCGACGACGCCGTCGCCGTCGGGACCGACGACGAGGATCTTCTTCGCGCGCAGTGCGAGCCCGATTTCAGAGCCGCGCTCTCCCGCGGTCGACGACGCGCCGCGAACGACCGACGCAGCGCGGACGACCGTCGCGCAGCACAGCGTCACCGCGAGCGCGAGCAGCGCACGCATCGCGCGCGGGCGAGCGCGGGTTGCCGCCGCGTCCGCGTCGCTGTGTGACGAACAAGCTGCAGCTCGACGCGACGGAACGGCGGAGTCGTTCAGCAAAGACTCGGAAGCGCGCAGTTTTCTCACGTCAGCGTACCTCCTCGCCGTTGACCCACACGCGCGTCACGCTCGTCGACGCGTTGAACGGACTCCCGTCGAGCAACACGACGTCGGCGTCGAGGCCCGGCGCCAGCAACCCCACGCGGTCGTCGATCGACAGCATGTCGGCTGCGCCGCCCGTGAGCGCACGCAGCGCACCTTCCGGGCTCATGCCCTGCGAGACGGCGTACGCAGCCATCAAAGGGATCTCGACGGCGCCTTCCTCCGCCGCGCTGTGAAACGCGACTTGAATGCCCGCGCTCGCGAGCTCCGCGTACCGATTGCGCTCCTTCGCACCGGTCTTCGGATCAGTCGTCGTGACGCGCTGCGAAAGCAGGACGCCGGCGACGCGACCGCGCAGCTTGTCGAGGACCTTCCAAGCTTCGTCGGCGCCGTACAGGACGGGTTGGATGCGCGCCTCTTCGAACGCATCGACGCAGGCGACGATTTCGTCCGCGCGATCGACTCCGACGATGACCGCTCCCTCGCCGTGCATCGCGCGGCGGAGCGGTTCGAGATCCGGATCGATCGCCGGCGCTTTCGGCTCGCCCTTGATCTCCTTCTTCTTCTCCGGCTTCGGCTTGCGTTGCTCGCTTCGACCCGCGATCTCGTATTCGGTCGCGGTCTGCGCGGCTTCGAACGAGACCTTCGTCGGGCCCATCGTGATCTCGCCCTTGAGCTTGCTCTCGACTTCCTCGGCGCTCACCTCGATGCGGCCGCGGCTGCCGTCGCCTGAGAGCGTCACCTTGTGCTCGTCACGTGCGCCGGTCACTTCGACGAGGCCGTCTGTCAGCGCCGCGCAGCGGAGAGTTCCTTTGATTTCGCCGGCCGTCTCGAGCAGGTAGAAGCGCAGTCGCGATTCGCCGAACGGCGGAACGGTGATCTTCGTCTCCCACGCGCCGGTCACCGGCTTCGCGGGTTCCTTCTCGCCCTTCTTCTTGCTCTTCTTCTTGTCGCCGTCGTCGTCCTTCTTCTTCTCGTCGGCGCCGTCCTTCTTCTCGCCGTCGGGCTTCTTCTCTGCGTCGGCCGTGTGCTTGTCGGCGTCGCCTTCCTTCTTCTCGCCGTCCTCGGCCGACTTCGCATCAGCCTCCGCGTCCCCTTGCTCACTCGACTTCGGCGGGGTCCAGGACGCGCGCTTCTTCTCGTATTCGCTCCACTTCTTCTCGTAGTCGATCGCCTTCGCGAGCACTTCACGCATCGCTTGGCCCGATTCGAGTCGGTTCCTGTCGGGCCACTGGAACCGGAGCGCCACAGGATCGGCGATCACCATCTTCGCGAGGTCCGTCCCGGCCGGCTTGTACGCCATCATCGGCGCACCGCTGCGACTCGTTCCGCGCGGCGAGAGCACGACGGTCGTCACACCGGCTTGCGCGACGCGGCGGTCGGCGAAATCACCCGGCTCGACGAGGCGCTTCAGCTCGAAGCGCGTCGCCGGAACCTTGGTCGAGCCTTCGAGTCCCAAGTGTCCGAGCGCATCGATCATCCCCGGCATCGCGGCGGTTCCGCGCATGATCGTGCAGCCTTGCGGGTGTCCGACTTTGCGGCCGACCTCGACGATCCGGCCGTCCTGCATGAGGATCTCGCCCGGCGCGATGATCGAGCCGTCGCCGACGTGCAATTCGTCGATCTCGAGCACGACTGCGGAGCGTTCGTACGCCTTGAAGACCACGTCGCCGTCGATCCACGTGGCGAGAACGCTCGACGTGGAGTCGATCGGGTGACCGTTGAAGACGACGAGATCGGCGTCCTTGCCGACCTTCAAGCTGCCGACGCGATCGGCGACGCCCAAGATTTCCGCGGGCGACAACGTGATGGCGCGCAGCGCCGCTTCACGCGACAAGCCGCCGCGCGAAGCGATCTGCGCCGCGAATCGCAGATCCGATGCCGATACGGGGTTGGCGGGCGCGATAGCAAACTTGACCTTGGCGCGCTCGAGTGCGGCCGCGGTGTCGAACACAGGCCACTGCGCATCGCGTTGCTTGCCGAAGTTGTGCCCCGCGGTGTTCGGAATGAAGGGCGCGTCGACGATGACCGACGCACCCGCGCGCGCGATCTCGCTTGCGAGCGGCCCGGCCTCGTCCGCGCCGTCGATCACGAGCGGGAGTCCGTTCTCGCGGAAGAAGTCCACGAGCGCGGTGATCTCTGCGCGGTCGGTCGCTGCAAGACGCCAGGGCTTGCGCGCGCTCATCAACTCACGCAACGCGGGACCCGCTTCCGGACCGTACTCGTCCTTGTCGGGCGCGCCTTGCGCAAGCGCGAGTAGCTCGCGCAACGCGACCATCGCTCCCATGAGACTCCGCGGGAGCTGTGCCTTCTCCATCCCGAGGCCCACGTCGACCGTCGCCGGAACCGGCGGCCGCCAATAGCCCGGCGTGTTGCGCGCCTCGGCGCTCACCGCGCCGTGGATCGTTGCGCTCGCGCTCAACACGCGGCGGTCTTCCTCTCCGGCTTTGCCGGCGAGCTTCACGACCGCGCCCTGCCCCGCGATGAGTCGCCCGCGAGCCGGGGCGAGGTACGCGCTCGTGACGCCTTCGCCGAGTGCGCTGGTGAACGTGGTGTACGGATCGAAGTTGTCGATCGCCATCAAGCTCGGATCCGCCGTGCGATCGGACGCGCGCGACACTCCGTACGGACTGTCCGCGGAGACGAGCCCGGGGACGATCACCGCATCCGCTCCGTAATCGACGACACGCGCGCCCGGCGGCACGGTGATGTCCTTGCCAACGGCGATGATGCGTCCGTCCTCGATCAGGATCGTGCCGCCACCTTCGATGATCTGACCACCCTCGACTACGTGGATGCGACCCGCCTGGATGGCGACGACGCCGCTCCGCGCGATCGGTGCGAACACGACGAGGGCCGCCAAAGCGGCGAGAGACACACCGAACTGCCGGCACGCGGATGTCGGCGCGCGGAGGCGCGATAGGAATCGGTGCATCGGCATCCGCACAGCGCCAAGCACTGTGAAGATGCGCGACGACGAACGAGACGCGACGATCGAACGCGATCTCACGGCTTCTTCTCTCCTGATTCCTTCTTGTCCGTCGACTCGCCGCGATCGGTCTTCGGCTTGTCGTTCGGATCCTTCTGTTCGCCGTGCTCGTCGTCGTGCACGTCGGCCTCAGTCTCGGCGCCGGTGGGCGACGTGTTTTCCTGCTCGACCCCTTCGAGCAGGTGTCGCGCGCGCACGTCCTTCGAACGGTCGTACACCAGCTTGCCTTCGAGCACGACGTACTGAACCGTCGACTGCACGGAGAGCGGATCACCCGAGAGCAGCACGATGTTGCCGTCCTTGCCGACCTCGATGCTGCCGACGCGCTTGCCCAATCGCAGAATTTCCGACGGCACGCGCGTGACCGCGTCGAGAGCTTCCTTGCGATCGAGCCCGTAACCGACGCAGAGCGCCGCTTGGTACCAGAGCGATTGAGTCGTCGGATTCAGCGACTGCAGCGCGAACCGCACGTTCTTCTTCTTGAAGACGCTGGGCACGAAGGTCTCGATCTCGTTGCCGGTGACGGGATCGCGCTCGACGTACATCAAGGTCGGTCCCAACACGACCGGAACGCCCGCTTCGGCGATTAGATCGGCGGCCTTCCACGCGTCGCCTTCGAGCACGAGCGTCGTCGTCGCGAGGAAACCGTTGGCGCGCGCCACTTCGAGGCCGAGTCGCACCGCCGTGCCGCTGTCGCAGTACACGAACGCCGGGATCTTGCCTTCGACGAGGCGCAGCAGAGGCTCCTGCTTCTCGTCGATCTCGCCGCGCGGGATCGATTCGAGACCAGACACCTTCCACGAGGACGCGCCCTCCATCGCGCGACCCTTCTTGTTCTCTTCCTTCTCGAGATCACGGCCTTGGTACAGCGCTTCACGTCGCGCGTAGTCCTTGCCGTCCTTCTTGTCTTGCACGAGCTTGTCGAGGTACTGGCGCAAGTCGCTGAACGCGCGGCGGAGCGCTTGCGCTTGCGTCGCGCGCGAGCGACCAGGCCGCGGCGCGGCGCAGATCTTCAGCCCCGAGCTCGTGCGCACGAGCATCTGCTCGATCGTGATGCCGTAGGGCTTCACGATCATTCCTTGACCGCCGATGACGGTGGCGGCGCCTTGCTGCACGTTGATCGTCGTGACGCCTTGGCGCAGCGAGTCCTCAAAGTACGCGTTGACCGGATCGATCGAATCGCGCACGTCGAGGAACGGCACGACTTCCACGTTCTCGTTCGGCCGATCCATCCCGCGCGTGCTGTGCGCTTCGACGAAGCCGGGGAACGCGACGAGCTCGGGGTGATCGATCACCTCGGCATCCCACGGGACCTTCACGTCCGTTCCGATGGCCGCGATCTTTCCGCCTTCGATGACGATCACTCCGTTGAGGATGTCGGCGCCGTTCTGCGTGATGATCCGACCCACCTTGATCGCGGTCTTTTCAGCCGCGAGCGCGCTCGTCGTGATCAGCGGAATCGCGAGGATCCATGCGCACGCGATCGCGCGTCGAGTGAGACCGAGCTGGCCATGAAAGTTCATCGGAAGGGCTCCCTGCTATCGAATCGGAAAGGCTCTGTGCACTGGGTCGAAAACGCGCTGTTCAGTCGGTTCGGCTGCGCTTCATTCGGAAACGCGCTGTGCGGTCGGTGCAGCTGCGCTTCGTGTGGTCGAATCAAAACGGTTGTCTGCAATGGATCGTGTGACTTCGGTACCGCGGTGCGGTCATTCGTGCGCGCGCGGATCGATCGCGAGCACACCGTCCAGGATGACGCCCACGACACGCGACGACGGCTCGAACGGCGGACCGCTCCAGAGCACGAGGTCGGCGTCCTTGCCCACTTCGATCGTGCCGACGCGCTTGTCGACGCCGAGAATTCGCGCCGGGTTGATCGTGACCGCGGCAAGGGCTTCGTCGAACGACATGCCGCCGCGCATCGCGTAACCGGCTTGCATCGCGAGGCGATTCTCGAGGCCTTCGGCGCCGTGACTCGACAGCGCGACCGTGATGCCGCGGTCCGTGAGCAGCTTCGCGACGTTCCACGCCATGAACGCGTCCTCGAGGTTCGTCTCGCCGACGCGACCGGCCGCCGAGAACGGCGGCAGGACGACCGGCGTCTTCGAGCGCACGAGGAGCTCCGGCTCGCGCCACGCTTCGGCGGCCGCGTCGAGGATCAGTCGGGGTTGCCCCAGACCTTCGCGCTCGATCTCTTCCTTCAGGAAGACCGCGGTGCGGATGTCCTGGGTGGTCCAGGCTTGGATCGAGAGCGGCAGCTCCCCTTTGAGCACCGCGATCAATCGGTCGCTGCCCTCGAACGCGCGCTCCGCGTCGTGCTGGCTCGCGGCGGCGTCGTAGAACGCTTTGCGCCACTCCCATTCGACGCCCATGCGTGTCGTCGGACGGCGCGCGGTGAAGTCCGTCGGCCGTCCCCGAATCGGCGAGTTGTTCTCGCTCGGCAGTCGCCCGATCGCACCGCGCATCACGGCGTCCGGCTTGACCGTGCGCTGAGCGATCGATTCGGCGCCGCCCGTCTTGAGCACGACCCCTAGGCCGCCGATCACGTTCAAGTCCGGCGGCGTGATGAGCACCGTCGTCACTCCATTGCGCAGCTCGCGATCCCACTCGATCGCGAACACGTCCAGCGTGTCCGCCACGCGGACGTCGGGGGCGATCTCGCGGCTCTGTTCGACCGACTCCAAGCCGCTGTAGATGCGCGCGCTGGCGTCGATCATGCCCGCGGTAACTGCGTGGACCTTGATCGTCTCCGATTGCGACTCGTCGTCGCGCGAAACGCTGATCAGCGAGATCTGGCCGTTGTTCACGACGACCATCCCGCCCTCGACGGTCCGGCCGGCGCCCGTGAAGATTCGGTCGGCGAAGATCGTCCAACGTCGGCGGGGCTCGTCGTCGGTCAATCGAGGTGCGAGCGCCGGCGCGGCAGCCAAACACATTCCCAGGAGGAAGCTCATTTCTCCGCTCCGTAGACGCACGCGCCGTCGACGTACACCGCGATCACGCGACTTCCGAGATCGAGCGGATCGCCGCTCCAGAGAACGATGTCGGCGTCGCAGCCCTTGTCGAGCCGTCCGATCCGATCGCCGGCGCCGAGGATCTGGGCCGCGCCGATCGTGAGCGCTCTCCACGCCGCATCCGCGGGCAGTCCGTCGCGCACGCACAGCGCAGCGCTGAAGCGCAGCGCAGCGGGGTCTTTCCATGGCGCGTCGAGGCCGAATCCGAACGGAACGTTCGCCGCCGCGAGCGCGCGCACTGCGTCGAGACCGCGCTTCTGCGCACCGACGTCGAGCGGTCCGCATACGACGGCGAGGTCCGCCTTCTTGATCGAGGTCGCGAGCTCGCCGGCCCAGTCCGCGCCATTGATCGCGCCGGACAGATCGTGCCGCGCCGCGAACTCGATCGCGCGCTGGACGTCTTGGCGGGAGCTCGTTTCGAACAGCACCGGGAGCTTGCCGGCCACCGCGCTCGCGATCGCTCCTTCCGGTTCGGCGAATCGACGTTCGAGCTCGGCCAGCGCGCCTGCGTAGCTCGTCGGGAACTTGTTCTGCGTGAGCATCTGCGACGAGAAGCCGAGCGAGAGCTGCGCCT
>JANLUN010000394.1:0-6317 GCA_031363505.1 Planctomycetota bacterium
GCTCGTCGTCCCCGACGCGCGCGAACGGGATCTTGGTGGTCCCGCGCCGCTCGTAGCCATTCTCGAGCACGAGCGTCAACGTGCGCGCGGTGCGGCTCGCTTCGAAGCGCATGCGCGCGGCACAGATGCTGCCCGTCGGCCGGCCGATCTCGTCGAGCGTGCGGAGCACAACCGGACCGGTCGCGCCATCCCTCAGCGTGCCGGTCTCCATCAGCTCGAATGCGAGGATGCGCTCGGCGGTGAACAGTGAACGGAGCGACAAGTGGATCGCGCGGTCGCGCTCCGCGCGCGCGGTAGCTCGCGCCGCGGCATCGGCAGCGTCCTTCTCGAGGGCCGCGTCCTTGGGAGCCGCGGCAGGCGGGGCGGGCGGGGTCGCCGCCACTTCCGCCGGCGCATCCGTCGCGAACTCGGGGGTCGGAACGTCGGCCCTCTCGCCGAGATTCGAGATCGCCTTCGTGTACCGCAACCATTCCGATTCCCGCGCGATGCGAGCGTTCGCCGCCTGATCGAGCTCGGCGCGCAAGCTGGCGATCTGCGTTCGCGCCTCGGCGCGCTCGGTCTGTGCGAGCAAGCGCGATCGGTCGAGCTCCGCGGTGAGTGTTGCGACCTGCGCGTCCAGCGAAGGCTCGCTTGCGTGCTCGTCACCCGCTCCGGCGGGCTGGCACGCGACGAGCGCGAGCGCCAGGAACGCGGCGCGGGCGTTCATCGCGGAAAGGCAGCGCTCACTGTCCATCGTGAGCGCCCTGGACGCCTGGGGCGCCTGGTCTCTTCCCGATCGATCCCCTCCGCTGAATGGAGTCGCGGCATCCGCGCGCTCACTGCGCCGCGTCCCAATCCGCGCGCTTGTTCTTGTTCCACCAACGCTGCCACTCGTCGGGGTCTTGCTCGGTGTGCTTCGACAGCTTGCCGAGGCTCGTGATGATCGCGGCCTTGATGATGTCGAAGCGATCCTTCGCCGTCTGGTCCGTCGAGACGACGTCGGCCTGACTTTTCGCCGACATCAGCGGCTTGAGCAACGCGTCGAACACTTCCTTGCGCAGCGTCTGATCCGCGTCCGCGAAATCGCCCATCGCTTCGGCTGCGGCGCTGACGATCGACGCTTCCTTGTTCTCGAGGTTCCCGACAAGCGTCTTGAGCCCGTCCTTGTCGCGCGTCTTGCCGAGTGACAGCAGCAGGTAGCGCTGGAGCACGAGGTCCTTGCGGAAGTTCTTGTGACCGACCCAGCCGACGAGCGGCTTCGTGCTCTCCGGTCCCATGTCGCCGAGCGCGCGCGCGGCGGCGATGTGCATCTTGTTGTTCGGAACGCCTTCCTCGGCTTCTTTGCGCTTCGCTTCGAAGCACTTCGAGAGCGCCTTGACGACCGCGCTGCGATCCTTCGGTCCGCACTTCGGGAACTCTTGGTAGAGCTTGTCGATGTCGCCGACCGCGTCGTTGTCGCCGGCGGGCGTGTTCTTCGCGACGTCGGCTTCCAGCTTCGCGATCAGCTCTGCGATGTCGGGACGCTTGTCGGGCAGCGGCTCGTCGACCTTGTCTTGTTTTTCAACGGTGGCCGAGCTCGCGGCGGGCGCGAACGCGATCGGAAAAAGAACGAGCGAAGCGACGAAGAGCAGGCGGAGTCTGGACATGACGAAAACCTCGGAACGCTGGGCGTGATCGATGAGAGCCACCGGCGCGGCCGCGCCATTACCGCAATCGGCGCGCCGAGCCGCAAGCGCGGAGTCGCGTCGATGAGGGGCGCGTACGTCGCCGGCGCACGCGGGATTAGCGCCGAGTCGACGCTCGGTAGCGCTCCTCGCGCAAACGCAAGCGCTCGCGCAGCTCGCGCGCGCGTGGTCCGGCCCCTCCTGGAAGGCGAGCGACGATCCCGCGGACCTCGAGCACCGGGATCACGCGCCCCGTCGTGTTCGACAGAAAGACCTCGCTCGCGCGCGCGAGGTCTTTGATCTCGAGTCGATCGACGTGAGCCGCTCGGCTCATCCGCTCCAGCTCGGCCAAGACATGGCCGCGTTGGATCCCAGGCAGACAACCGCGCTCGACGGCCGGCGTCACGATCACGCCACCCACCTCTGCGAACACGTTGGAGAGCGTTCCTTCGCAGACGTCTCCGTCCTCGGTGCAGAAGAGCGCTTCGAACGCGCCCTCGCGCTGCGCCGCTTCGCGCGCGAGTACGTTGTGCAGTCGGTTCGTCGACTTGATGCTCCCCAGATTCGACGCGCGGATCGCCGTGCTGCGATCGATCACGACCACGACGCCTTCCGCCGCCGGTCGCACGAGGTCGCGCGCGCCGACCACGAGAGACGGCGTGCCGCCGGGCACGCCGCGCGTGAGCGTGACGCGGAGCGCGACGTCGCGCGGCCCGAGCGCGTCGACGTACGCACGCAGCGCGCGCTCGGGATCGCGTGCGAGCGGCCAGCCGATTCCGATCGCGCGTGCGCCGTCCGCGAGGCGCGCCAAATGCTCGCCGATGTCGTAGAGGCAACCGTCCTCGAAGAGCAGCGTCTCGAACACGGCGAGTCCCGATTGAAAACCTTGGTCGTCGCTCGAGATCACGCCCGCGCCGGGCGCGTGCATCACGCCGTCGACAAACGTCGGGTACGCGCGGAACGAGCTCATCGCCGTGCTGCAGCCGCGGCTTCCGCGAGCGGCTCGAGCGCCGCGGCGAGCGCCGAACCTTTGACCAACGTCTCTTGTTCCTCCGCGGCCGCATCAGAGGGCCACGTGATCCCCCCACCGACGTGGAACGACACTTCGCCGCGCGCGGGACTCGAATCGTCTTGCGGACGCCACACCAGCGTGCGGATCAGGATGTTGAAGGCCGCATGACCGCGCGTGTCGATGAAACCGAGCGAGCCGGTGAAGAATCCGCGGCCTTGTCGCTCGATCTCCGCGATCACGTCGATCGCCGCGAGCTTCGGCGCGCCGGTGATCGAGCCGCCGGGGAACAGCGCGGCGAGAATGTCGACGGCATCGATCCCCGGACGCACGCGCGCCGCGACGTCGGCGACCAAGTGGTGCACCGAGGCATAGCTCTCGAGGCGCGGAAACGCCTCGACCGCGACGCTGCCCGTGATCGCGATGCGGCCGAGGTCGTTGCGCGCGAGATCCACGATCATCGCGAGCTCGGCACGGTCCTTTTCGCTCGCGAGCAGAGCGCGCGCGTTGCGCTCGTCCTCAGCTGCGTCGCGCCCACGCGGCGCGGTGCCCTTGATCGGTCGCGTGGTGACACGCTCGCCGTCGAAATCGAACAAGAGTTCGGGGGACGCCGAAAGCAGAGCGCCCGGCGCGAACGACGTTCCCGGCGCGCGGTGCGTTTCGTCCCACGCGAGGTAGGCCATGTACGGCGCCGCGTTCACGACGCGCAGACGACGGTAGAGATCGACCGACGAGCCGGATATCGCGCGCGTGAAACGGTGCGCGATGTTGGCCTGGTACAGGTCGCCTGCGCCGATGCGACGGCGCACTTCGTCGATGCGGGCGATGTGTTCGTCCGCGCTCGTGTGGCGGACGAGCGCACTCTCGGGATGCAGCATCGCCGGCGCGGCGTCGTCGTGGTCGAGCGCAGCAAAGAGCTCCCGCCGGCGCGCATCGACCGGTGCGCGTCCGTCGCCCGGTGCATCGCCCAGCACGAGCCAGCTTTCGTGCGACCGCTCGTCGCGGACGATGAAGTCCGTGTACAGGCCGCCGACGAATCGCGGCGAGTTCCAGGGATCCGCCGCGACGCGCGCGGGGCGTTCTCCCGCGGCTCCGAGGTCGTACGAGAGCGCGCCGAGGAATCCGCCGTGGAACGGACCGGGAACATCGTCGCCGTCCCCGCGCTCGAGTCGCCGAGCGAAGGCGCGCAGATCCGTCAATTCGTCGAGCCCACTCACACCGCACACGGGATCGAACGCGACGATGCTGAAACGACGCGGCGCGCCCGCGGCGCTGTCGAGCGACACGAGCCCCCGTCGCGACGCAAGCCGCGCCAAGAGAGCATCAGTCTCGAGGCCGGATGCAAGCGGCGTGACGCGCGGCGAAAAACACAGACGCGCCGGGCGATCGGGTCGCAGCTTCAAGCTTCGGCCGGGGTCACTGCGCCAGCACGAGGAAAACTGGCCCCGTATTTCCCGCGGTAGTAGAGCGCGAGAAGTCCAGCGCCGACGAGCACGGCGGCGGCGAACAAGAACGGCGCGCGCGGAGACAGACGATCGAACAGAAGTCCCGCGCACGGCGGTCCGGTCATCCGCGCCAAGCTGAGGATCGATTGGTTGAGTCCGAGGTAACCGCCCTGCGCGTCGCTCGGCGCGGCGCGCGAGATGAGCCCGTTGAGCGCCGGGCCGTTGAGACCGAATCCGAACGGCATCAGCGCGCAGCCCGCGATCACCACGCCCCATGTCGGCGCGAAGCCGACGATCGCGAGCGACAGCGCGAGGAACAAAGGTCCCGCGATCGCGAGCACCGTTTCACCGAAGCGCGGCACGAGTCGCCGGATCAAACCGCCTTGGACGACGGCGGACAGCACGCCGATCATCCCGAGGTAGCGGCCGATGATCGGCGCGGCGCGCAGAGCTTCTTCGCGAGTGGCATGTTCGAGCGCAACCGGCACGTGGAACACTTCCGGAAACTCGCGCAGCCCGAACAGCGTGAACATCGACTCGAAAGTCGAGAACGCGAAGATGAACAGGAAGCTCAAGACGAGCAGGATGCCGATGCGCCCGTCGCGCGCGGCGTGCGCGAGCTCCCCCATCCCGAACAGGCGTGACGGTGCACGCCGCTCGCGCTCGGGTTCTTTCAACATCGCGAGACCGAAGAGTCCCGCGCACAGCGAGAGCCCCGCCGCGAAGTAACCGGGCGCGGCCGGACTGATCGCGGTGAGCTCGCCGCCGATCAGCGGACCGAACGTGAACCCGAGTCCAAACGCGGCTCCGATCAGCCCCATCCCCTTCGCGCGATTCTCGGGCGTCGTGACGTCGGCGATGTACGCCTGCGCCGTCGACACGTTCGCGCCGAAGAAGCCGGCCATGATGCGCGACGCGAACAGCACCGTCAGCGAATCGGCGTGCGCGAAGATCACGTAGGCGATCGCGGTGCCGAAGAGTCCTCCGATTAGAACGGGCCTGCGGCCGATGCGATCGGAGATGCGCCCCCACATGGGAGCGAAGAAGAACTGCATGCCCGAGAAGCTCGCGAAGAGCAGCCCCAGCTCCACGTCGCTCGCGTGGAAGATCTGCGAGTAGACCGGCAAGAGCGGGATCACGATCCCGAAGCCCAGGAGGTCGATGAAAACCGTGAGGAAAATGAGGAGCAGCGGCGATCGCGAGCGAGCTCCGGACGGGTCGACACTCATGAGCGGCGAGATTATAGGGAAGGCGAGCGCTCCGCGTTCCCACGCCGTGGAGGGCACGACGGACCGGCCTCACGGCCCCCGCCCAAACGACCGATAGGGGAATCACCATGAAGAAGTTTGCAGGCCTGACGTTGTTCGTCGTCGCGATGGTGGCCTCTGGGCTGGCGTTCTCGCAGGACCCGCCCGCGCCCGAGTCGAGCGACAAGAAGATCGAGCGCATGGAGAAGGAGCTCGTCGCCACTCGCGCGCAGGTCGAAACGCTCGCCACGACGGTCCAGCGGCAGCAGGAGGCGCTCGACGCCACGATCAAGTACCTGCTCGCGCAAGCGGACGGCTCGAAGCAAGTGGCGCAGGCGCTCGACGCGTCCGAGACCGCCGGCTTCGTCTACGGCATCAACCCGCGCTCGCGCGAGATCCTGCTCGCCGCGTGGCGGGAGCAGCTCACGAAGATGCAGGCCGGGCTGCCGGAGGTTCGACAGGAAACGCCGCCGCCCACGCCGCCGGAGCCCGAGAAGGGCCGCCGTCCGCTGCCGCCGCGTCGCGGGTCCTGACGCGCGTTCCGTCTGTACACCTCGCGTTCCGTTCTTCGGAGCGCTCTGGAAGCGCGGGCGCAGAGCCGCGATCCTCTAGCTCGCGCCACGGCCGGCGCGACGGAGCACGACGGATGCGCGCACTCACATTCGCAATCTTCTGGGTCTGCCTCGCCGGAGCGCACGCGCAGTCCCCCATCCCAGCGGTCGTCGAGAAGGACATCGGACCGCAGGAGATCGCGAGCGCGATCTCGCGCGGGCGCACTCTCCTTCTCGAGATGCAGGAGACGCTCGACAAGGCCGAGGTCAAGGCGGAGTGGCCGTACGAAGGCGTGTACCACTATCGCGGCGACATTCCGATCGGCTATCGCGTCGGCGGAACGGCGATCTGCGCGACGGCGCTGATGGAATCGACTGAAGGCGGAACAGGACAGTTCGCCGACCAGGCGATCGCGCGCGCG
>JANLUN010000403.1:0-3139 GCA_031363505.1 Planctomycetota bacterium
CGCGCGCGCGAGCTAGCGCGTGAATCACCATCGCACCACCCTGAACCCCGTGTACGAAGACCAGTACACGTCCGGTGTGCCGGAGCTATGAGGACACGACGATGGGTGTCACGCGGAGAGCGTGCCTCCGGCGTGGGCGGCGATCCTCGAGACCGTCATGACGCGCCGCGCGTGCGCGGCGTGCGACGGCGAGCGACTGAGCCCGGCCGCGCGCGCCGTGACTCTCGGCAAGCAGCGTTTGCCCGAGCTCCTGCGCGTGTCGGTGACCGACGCGCTGGCGTGGGTGGGCGAGCTCGGTGCGCGAGCGAAGCTCGTTGCTTCCGTCGGGCCGGTGCTCGGCGAGATCGGCTCGCGCCTCGGGCTCCTCGCGCGCGTCGGGCTCGGTTACCTGACGCTCGATCGCGCGACAGCGACTCTTTCCGGCGGCGAAGCGCGACGCGTTCGATTGTCGGCGAGCCTGGGATCGAAGCTCGTCGGCGTGTGCTACGTCCTCGACGAACCGACCGTCGGACTGCACCCGCGCGACGTCGAGCAACTGACCGGAGCGTTGATCGATCTCGCGCAGCAAGGCAACACCGTCATCGTCGTCGAGCACGACACGGGCCTGATGAAGCGCGCCGACTGGATCGTCGACCTCGGTCCTGGAGCGGGACGGCACGGCGGCGTCGTCGTCGCGCAAGGCACGCCGAGCGACGTGGCCGCTCACGCGACGTCGCTCACGGCGCAGGCGCTGCGCGGCGACATCGTGCTTGCACGGAACCCGTCGCTCGCGGGCGACGCGGAGCAGGCTCGCGCTCGTCGTGCACGCGACTCGTCCGCGAACGTGCGCCTCGTCGGTGCGCGCACGAACAATCTGAAGGAAGTCGACTTCCGCTTCGCGTTCGGGGAGATCACCGGCGTCTGCGGGCCCTCGGGATCGGGGAAGAGCACGCTCGTGCTCGACACGCTCGTGCCGGCGCTTTCAGGCGAAAAGCCGGACGGGCGTTGGAAGCGGTTCGAGGGTTTGCCGGGCGGCGGCGCGCGCGTCGTCGTCGTGGACGCGAGTCCGATCGGACGCACGCCGGCGAGCGTGCCGGCCACGTACACGGGCCTGATGGATCCGCTGCGCGAGCTGTACGCGCGCACTCCCGAAGCGCGCGTGCGCGGCTTCGACGCGGGACGATTCTCGTTCAACAGTCCGAAGGGACGGTGCGCGGCGTGCGAGGGACGCGGCGCCACGCAGGTCGAGATGCAGTTCCTCGCCGATCTCTGGCTGCCGTGCGAGGAGTGCGACGGCACGCGCTACGCGCCGGAAGTCCTCGAAGTGCGCTATCGCAATCTGTCGATCGCCGACGCGCTCGCGCTCACGGCCGAGGAAGCGCTCGAGATCTTCGAGCACCAGCCGCGCATCACGGTCGTGCTGGAAACGCTCAAAGACGTCGGCCTCGGCTACCTGGCGCTCGGCCAGAGCTCGACGACGCTCTCGGGCGGCGAGGCGCAGCGCTTGAAGCTCGCGTCGGAGCTCTACCGCGCCGGCAGCGACGCGCGCAGCGTGCTCGTGCTCGACGAGCCGAGCACCGGCCTCGCGACCAGCGACGTCGTCCATCTCGTGCGCGTCTTCGACAGGCTTGCGCAGCGCGGCAATGCGCTGATCGTGATCGAGCACCACACCGGGATCCTGGGCGTGTGCGACACGCTCGTCGAGCTCGGTCCGCTCGGCGGAGCGGCGGGCGGACGAGTGATCGCCGAAGGAACGCCGGCCGAGCTCGCCGCGAATCCCGACTCGGTGACGGGGCCGTGGCTCGAGCTCGGCGCGCGCGAAGCGGCCCAGCATGCGCCGCGTGACACGAAGCCGCGCCGGGCGAAGAAGGCCGCCGGTCAGGGGAGCAGCTCGTGATCCGCCCCGACAACCCGCTGATCGTGCAGAGCGATCGCTCGCTCATGCTGCACACCGTGCGCGCGGTCGTGGGTCCCGATGGACGTTCGCTCAAGGACGAGAGCGGCCGTCCGCGCACCGAGGAACATCCGCGCTTCGCGGAAGCGCGCGATCAGCTCGCGCTCTTCGCCGAGCTCGAG
Organism: Planctomycetota bacterium; assembly: GCA_031363505.1. Lineage (GTDB taxonomy): Bacteria > Planctomycetota > UBA1135 > UBA1135 > JANLUN01. Next base: position 2,056 of record JANLUN010000403.1, read on the forward strand.
AAGAGTCCCGACTATCTCCACACGTACCGCATCACGCCCGTCTCGGTCTGGAACGCGGCCGCGATGGGACTCACGGCGGAGCGCATCGAGGCCATGCTCGACGACCTCGCGTGCGTCCCCGTGCCACGCAATGTCTTGGAGGAGATTCGCGCGTGGATCGGGCGCTACGGACTGCTGCGGATCGAGAAACGCCCCGGCCTCGACGGCGCGCCCGACGACCGCGCGTTCGAGCTCGTCGGCAGCCGTCCCGACGCGCTGCCCGAAGTCCTCTCGCACGAGCAGATCCGCAAGCTGTGCCTCCTCGATGCGGACGGCCGCGCATACGTGTCCGCGCTCAATCGCGGCACGATCAAGCAGGCGCTGATCAAGATCGGCTTCCCGGTCGACGACCGCGGCGGCTACGTCGACGGCGATCCACTCGCGATTCCGCTGCGCTCGACGACGCTCGGCGGCCAGTCGTTCGCGCTGCGGACGTACCAATGGAACGCCGCGCGCGCCTTCCACGCGGGCGGCACGGTGCTCGGCGGGAGCGGCGTCGTCGTCCTGCCGTGCGGCGCCGGCAAGACCGTCGTCGGTATGGGCGTGATGAACCTCGTCGGCGCGAAGACGTTGATCCTCACGACGAACACGGTCGCGGTGCGTCAGTGGCGTGAGGAACTCCTCGACAAGACGGAGCTGCGGCCCGATCAAGTCGGCGAGTACACCGGCGACTCGAAGTGCGTCGCGCCCGTGACGGTCACGACCTACCAGATGCTGATCTGGCGCCGCAGCCGGACGGAGACGTTCGAGCACCTGTCGCTGTTCTCACGCGAGAACTGGGGCCTCGTGATCTACGACGAAGTGCACTTGCTGCCGGCGCCGATCTTCCGCGTCACCGCGGACCTGCAAGCGCGCCGTCGACTCGGGCTCACCGCGACGCTCGTGCGCGAGGATGGCAAGGAAGACGAGGTCTTCTGTCTGATCGGCCCCAAGCGCTGCGACGTGCCGTGGAAGGTCCTCGAGGCGCAGGGCTGGATCGCCACTGCGAAGTGCATCGAGGTGCGCGTGCCGCTGCCGGAGTACAAACGGCTCGAGTACGCGCTCG
>JANLUN010000421.1:0-9316 GCA_031363505.1 Planctomycetota bacterium
AACACCGGCGGCCCGAGCGCGCCGCGGTCGATAACGTGCTCCGGCCGGCGTTGATCGCGCACCCCAGCGGAGCGTAGCGCTGGCGCGCGCGCGCGCTGCGCCCGCGCGCGCGCGACATGCTCGTGAAGTTCGGGCTCGAGCACCGATTGACGCACCGACCTGCGCAACTCTCCGGCGGAGAACGCCAGCGCGTCGCTCTCGCGCGCGCACTCTTCCTCGATCCGCCGATCGTGATCGCGGACGAACCCACGGGGAACCTCGACAGCGCCACGGGCGAGAAGGTGCTCGATCTGCTCCTGCGCGAGCAATCCGAGCGCAATCTGTCGCTCCTCCTCGTCACGCACGACGAGCGCATAGCAGGCCGCTGCCAGCGCATCCTGCGCATGGAAGATGGCCGGATCACGTCCGAATCAAACGTCAGCGCGCGACGCTGAGCGGCGAGCGCGCTCTACAAGCGGCCGCCGTCGCCGATGTCGATGTCGCGCGCACCGGGGCCGACCTCGCCTGGAAACACATCCGGCTCGAAGCTTCCGCGCCAACCCAACCGATCGCGCAGGCGCTTGAACGGATCGAGCCCCGGCCGCGCGAGCAGCGGATACGGCACGGGATGCCGCGCGAGCTTGACCGTGTCACCTTCGCTCATCGGAAAGAAACCTTGTCCGTCGACGACGACCGTCGTCACGCCGATCGAGCGCGTGACCTTGAGCGAGAGCTGGTTGTCGCTGTGCATCACGACGGGCCGGTGCGACAGCGACTGCGGACAGATCGGCGTCACGACGAAACCCTGCATCGCGGGCGCGAGGATCGGCCCGCCGGCCGCGAGCGAGTACGCCGTCGAGCCGCTGGGCGTCGCGACGATCAAACCGTCCGCACGGTAATTCGTGACCCAGTGCCCATCGACCTCGAGCGCGACCTCGAGCATGCCTTGGTACGCGCCGCGCGTCACGACGACGTCGTTCATCGCGATCGCTTGGATGCGCGCGCCGGTGGCGCTCGGCAACTCGGCGAGCACGCGCATGCGCGGTTCGAGAACCGCGCGGCCCTCGAACACCTCTGTCAGCGTCTCCTGCCAGTGATGTGTTTCCGCGGATGCGAGGTAACCGACGCGACCGAAGTTGAGGCCGATCGTCGGTACAGGACGCTCCGCGAACGCGCGCGCGGCCGCGAGGATCGCACCGTCGCCTCCGAGGACCACGACGACATCGGGCACGGGGGCGTCCGCGGAAGCCGCGCGCGAAGTGCTCGCTTGACGCTCCTTGCAGAACGCGCGCACGTCCATCTGGATCGAGAGCTCGCGCACGCGCTTCTTGAGCCACGGCTCGAGATCGGCGACGAGCGCACTGACGTTGCTCTTCTCGCCGTCGGCGAGGACGAGCACACGCTGGTAGTCCACGCGTGCTTTCGCGGAGGAATCGTCCCTCTTCACGCTCGCTCGGATCGGTTTCGTCATGCGGTCACACGAGCGTGAGCTGCAACAGGGTCTTGAGCGTGCGCTCGATGCCGTCGGCGTCGAGACCGACTTCGGCGAGCTGTTCCTCGCGCGTCGTACGGTGCTCGATGAATCGGTCGGGGACGCCGATGAGGCGCACGCGCGCCGTCGCGTTCGGCATCGACTGCATCGCTTCGAGCACCGCCGAGCCAAAACCGCCGGCGCGTTGGTGCTCTTCGACCGTAACGATGTGACGGTAGCGCGCAGCGTGTTGCGCCAAGAGCTCGACGTCGAGCGGCTTCGCGAACCGCGCGTCGACGAGGCCCACCTCGACACCGCGCCGCTTGAGACGTTCGATCGCTTCGGCCGCGGCGCCCACGAGCGGGCCGAGCGCCCACACGACCGCGCCTTCGCCTTCGCTCAGCACTTCCGCTTTGCCCGCGGTGAGCTCGCGCCGTTCGCTACGGTGGATGCGCTCGACGCCCGGGCAGTTGTCGCGCGGGAAGCGCAGCGCAACCGGCCCATCGTGCTTCAACGCGAACTCGAGCATGCGCTCCATGTCGGACGCATCGCGCGGCGCGGCGATCACGATCCCAGGGAACGTGCGCAGAAACGCGATGTCGAACACGCCGTTGTGCGTCGGACCGTCTTGACCGACGAGGCCCGCACGGTCGAGACACAGAACGACGGGCAGACCCTGCAACACGATCTCCTGGAACACTTGGTCGTAACCGCGCTGCAGAAACGTCGAGTAGATCGCGACGACCGGGCGCAGTCCGCCCTTCGCCATGCCGGCCGCCATCGCGCACGCATGTTGTTCGGTGATGCCGGTGTCGTGCATCCGCGCCGGGAAGCGTTCGGCGAACGCGTCGAGCCCCGTGCCCGACGGCATCGCGGCCGTGATCGCGTGGATGCGCACGTCGCGCTCGGCCATGCGGATGACCGCATCGGCGAACACCTTCGTGAACGCGGGGCCGGCGACTGGTTTCGCGGCGGCGACGCTCGGCTCGACCTTCGGCGTGTCGCCGCCGGAGTCCTTGGGTTTCTCGGCCGCCTTCACGCCGTGCACGCGCTCGGGGTGCGTCGGCGCCTTCGGGTGACCCTTGCCCTTCTCCGTGAGAATGTGCAGCAACACGACGCCGTCGAGCGAGCGCGCGCGCTCGAGGTGCTCGACGAGCAGGCCGACGTCGTGGCCGTCGAGCGGACCAACGTACGTGACGCCGAGCTCTTCGAAGATGTGACCCGGCACGACCGCGTGGCGCATGACCTCGCCGAACTGCTCGAGTGCGCGATCGACGCGCGCGCCGATCACCGGGATCGCCGAGATCAGGTTCGACACCTCCTGGTGAGCGCGCTGCACGAGCCGGTTCGATCGGATGCGCGACAAGTAACGCGCGAGCGCGCCCACCGACTTGCTGATCGACCACTCGTTGTCGTTGAGCACGACGATCAGGCGTTGACCGCTCGCAGCCGCGTGGTTCAGCGCTTCGAACGCGACCCCGGCGCCGAGCGCGGCATCGCCGACGAGCGCGACGACGCGCGGTGGATCCGGCTCGAACGACTGCGCGAACGAAAGTCCGAGGCCGAGGCTGATCGCCGTTCCCGCGTGACCGGTGTGGAACAGGTCGTACTCCGACTCGACGGGGTTCGTGAAGCCGCACAGACCGCCGCTCTGTCGCAACGTTCCGAATTGATCGCGGCGTCCGGTCAGCACCTTGTGCGGGTAGCACTGGTGGCTGACGTCGAAGACCAAACGGTCGCGCCGGAAATCGAACACGTAGTGGAGCGCGACGGTGATCTCGACGGTCCCGAGATTCGATCCCAAGTGACCGCCGGTCTTCTGCACGCTGTCGAGCAGGAACGAGCGCACCTCACCGCAGATCCCGGTGAGCTCCTCACGCCGGTGCGTCTTGAGGTCGAGCGGCGAACGGATCGAATCGAGGACGGGCTTCGTTCCCTGCGGGCTCTCGTCGCTGACGGTCTTCGACATGGCTCAGCCTTCTAGTGTGTCGGAGCGGGCGGCGCCTGGGTAGCACTCGGCCGAAATCAGGACTGGCGATCGAGCAGGTGCAGCGCCAGATCGAAGGCGAGGTCCCCGGCGCGGCATCCGAGATCGGTCGCTCGCGCCTGCACCAGCGCCGCGAGCCGTTCGGCTTCCAAGCGCGCCCCGTCGATGCCGAGCGCGGCCACGAGCGTGGGCTTGTTCCCGCGCGCGTCCTTGCCGGGCGTCTTGCCCAGCGTCTGTGCATCGCCCGTGACGTCGAGGATGTCGTCCGTCGCTTGGAAGCACCGCCCGAGCGCGATGCCGTACGCGTGCGCGCTCGCGACCTTACGCTCGTCGGCACCGGCGGCGTGCGCACCGAGCTCCGCCGCAGCCCCGAGCAGCGCCGCCGTTTTCTTCGTGTGGATCTCCTCGACGCGCGCATGCGTCAGCGTCTCGGATCCGGCGGATAGGTCGAGCACTTGTCCGCCGACCATGCCGACGGGCCCCGCGCCGCGCGCGAGGGCTGCGACCATTTCGGCCGGTCTGACCGGAGACTTGGCGAGTAACTCAAACGAGTGCGTGAGCAGCGCATCGCCCGCGAGCACAGCGATCGCCTCACCGAACACGCGATGGCACGTGGGACGACCGCGGCGCAGATCGTCGTCGTCCATGCACGGCAAGTCGTCGTGGACGAGGCTGTACGTGTGCACGAGCTCCACAGCGACGGCAGGGAGCACGGCGGCCGGATCGCGTCCGCCGAAATGCACCGCGAGAAGTCGCACGATCGCTGGACGCAACCGCTTGCCGCCGCCGAACACGGCGTAGCGCATCGCTTCGTCGAGCACGTTTGGCGCCGCGCCGTGCGGCGGAAGAAAGTGGTCGAGCTCACCCTCGACCCAGGCGCGCGATTCGGCGAGCCACGCGTCGACGCGAGTCCGGGACTGCACCGGTGGGTTCACGAATGCGCGCCGGCGTCGGGATCGGCCGCGTACGGCGCGAGGCCGCCTTCGGAACCGGCCGACAGCTCCTCGACGCGCTTCTTGTAGCCGTCGAGCGTCGTGCGGCACGACTTCAGGAGCTCGACGCCTTCTTGATAGCGTTCGATCGCCGTCTCGAGCGCGACGCCGCCGCTCTCGAGCTCGCCGACGATCGCTTCGAGACGAGCGAGCCGTGTGTCGAAGCTCGGCGGTGCGTCGTCGCGGTTTTTGGCGCTCGCCATGGCGGAGAATCGCGCGGATCGCGTCCGCGCAACGCGGCAGAGGAGAGCAAAACGAGGGAGCGATCGCAAGGCGCGTGCAACACGCTCGCCCGCGTGTACGATCGGCGCCCATGCGGATCCTCGGACTCGTGATCGTCGGCCTGTTCAGTGCGGCAATTCTCGCGGCGAGCTGCAGCGACAAGGGCAGCAGCAAGCCCAAGACGGGCGACGAAATCTACGCGTCGATGGGCTGCACCATGTGCCACGGCGCGGGAGGCGAAGGGAGCGCGCTCGGCCCGCCGCTCGCCGGCGCAGGCGCGCGCTGGAAGCGACTGGAGCTCATCGCGTACTTGAAGAACCCGACGGAGTACGCGGCGAAGGACGCGCGCCTTGCGGAGCAGAAGAAGCGCTTCACGATGCCCATGCCGCCCTACGCGTCGCTCGAGCCCGAGCAGCTCGAGGCGCTCGCGGATTTCGTGCTCAGTCGGCCTTAGCGTTTCACGCCGACCCACAGCCCGTCGCCGATCGGCACGATCACGCTGTGCAGCTCGCGCGTCGCGGCCATCAGGTCGTTGAACGCGCGCACCGCGGGCACGTCGCTGTCGGTCGGATGCGGATCGAGCAATTGCCCGAACGCGAAGGCGTTGTCGACCATCACGAGCCCGCCGGGGCGCACGATGCGCAGGCTGTGCTTCAAGTAGACGGGATAGCTCGCCTTGTCCGCGTCGAGGAACGCTGCGTCGGCGGATGCATCGGCGAACGTCGCGAGCACCGCGCGCGCGTCGCCTTCGTGCACTTCCACCCGGTCCTTCACGTCGGAGCGTGCCACCCATGTGCGTGCGAACTCGGCGTGCTTCTTCGACACCTCGATCGTGCGCACTCGACCACCCACGGGAAGCGCACGCGCCATCGCGATCGCGCAGTAGCAGGCTAGCGTGCCGACCTCGACGACTTCTTTCGCGCGCGAGAGCTGCAGCAGGATCTGCATGAAGCTCGCTTGCTCGGGCGCGACCCAGATCGCGGGAATGCCCTCGGCGAGCGCCGCCTGCTTCAGGCGCAGCAAGAACTCGTCGTCCGCGCCCGTGCGCGCCGCGATGTATTCGAAGTGAGCGTCCGTGACGCGTGAAGAAGACTCGGACATGGTCAATGCTCCGGTTGCGCGCCGCGTTCCGACCACGGCAACACGAATGGACGCCCGCTCGCGCTCGCGCGGCCCCCACTCGCGGGCGCGCGACCATAGTACAGATGCCGTCCGTAGACGGGCTCGAGCACGTCGCGCACGAGCACCTGCTCGACGTCGCCGTCCGCGACGACGCGCCCGCGATCGAGCAGCAAGATCCGCGTCGCGTATTGGCTCGCCAAGTTGAGATCGTGCATCACGAGCAGCGCGGTTCGCTCGGCTCCTACCAGACTCGCGACGAGATCGAGCACGCGGATCTGGTGCTCGGGATCGAGCGCGCTCGTCGGCTCGTCCACCAAGAGCACTCGTGTTTCCTGCGCGATCGCGCGCGCGATCAGCACGCGCTGGCGCTGACCGCCGGAGAGCTCGGCCAAGCTGCGCGCTGCGAGATCGGCGGCGTCGCACTGCTCTAGCGCGCGCTGAACGACCGACTTGTCCGTCGCCCCGATCGCCGCGAATCGTGTGACGTGCGCGTAGCGTCCGGTCGCGACGAAGTCCTCGACGCGCACTTCGGGAAGCGCCGGCAAGTACTGCGGAACGACCGCGATCGCGCGCGCTCGTTCGCGAGCGCTGTACGCGGCGATCGAGCGTCCGTCGAGCGACACGTCGCCTGCGCACGGCGCGAGCAGCCCCGCGAGGACCTTGAGCAGCGTGCTCTTCCCCGAGCCGTTCGGCCCGATCACGACCGCCAGTTCGCCGCGCGCAAGGCGCACGTCGATTCCGTCGAGCGCCCGCAGCGGCCCGGGATACTCGAACGCGACCTGCCGGGCTTCGAGCACGATGCGCGCTCGTTCAGCTCGGCCGTTCGGCGACAGGGGCCGGGCCCCACTCGAACACGACGGGACGTTCGACCGAGGAGCTCAGGCTCTCGTGCACCGGACACGTCGCCGCCGCACGTTCGAGCGCGGCCTTCGCGCGCGCGTCGGTGACGCGCGGAACGCGCACGGTCAGCGTGAGCTTGCCGACGCGGCGCGCGGGATCCGCGACCATCGACTTCACGACGGTCGCGCTCGCACCGCTCATGTCCCATTCATGGCGCGCGGCGACGATGCCCATCGAACTGAGCACGCACGTCGCGAACGACGTCGCCAAGAGATCGGTCGGCGAGAACGATTCGCCGCGGCCGTGGTTGTCGACCGGTGCATCGGTCGCAAGCGTCGCGCCGGATGGAACGTGCACGGCGCTGCAGTGCAGGCCGCCTTCGTAACGAACCTCGATCTGGACCATGTGAGTCTGCGACCTGCGATGGGAGTCTGCGACCTGGGAAGTGAGTCTGCGACCTGGGAGAGCAGGAGGTGCCGCGTCAATGACCGCGGATCTTGTACACGACCTCGCCGTCGATCACCGTCATCATGACTTGCGCCTTGAGCAAGTCGGCGGGAGCGCACGTGACCGGATCGCAGTTGAGCACGCTCAGGTCCGCAAAATAGCCGACCTTGAGGCGCCCGCGGCGATCGTCTTGGAAGCACGCGTACGCCGCGCCGCTCGTAAAACCGGCGAGCGCGGCGCGCCCATCGAGACGCTGCTCGGGCATGAACCCGTCCTTCGGCAGCGCGGCTTCAGTTTGCCGAGTGCGAGCGGCGTAGAGGCCGAGCAACGGGTTCGGGCTCTCGAAGGGGAAGTCGCTGCCAAACGCGAGCTTGCCGAGCTCCGGGGCGAGTGCGCGCCACGCGTACGCGCCGCGCGTGCGCGATTCGCCGAGGCGCAGGGCCGCCCAGCCCATGTCCGAGATCGCGTGCACGGGCTGCATCGACGGCACGACCTTCAACTCGGGAAAGCGCGGCCAATCCTTCGGCGCGACGACCTGCGCGTGCTCGATGCGCGGACGCAGGTCCGTGAGCTCGGGGTGGGACGCGTAGAGCTTCTCGTACAGGTCGAGCACCATGTTGTTCGCGCGGTCGCCGATCGCATGTACCGCCGGTTGCAAACCGCGCTTCGCGATCAGCGCGAGCCGCGCGCCGAGCTCGCTCTCGTTCAGGATCAGATAACCGCGCTCGCCCGGCGCGTCGCTGTAGTCCTCGAAGAGCGCCGCGCCGCGCGAGCCGAGCGCGCCGTCGACCATGAACTTCACGCCCGGGATGCTGAGGCGATCGACGCCCGGATCCTTGAGCGGCAATTCCTTGAGCTGCTCCTCGGTGAGGTCGCCGTTGCCCCACAGGTAGCTGATCACGCGCAGCTTGAGCTGGCCCGCGCGGCGCATGTCCTTGAGCAAGGCGAGCGTCGCCGGTCGCGTGCCCATGTCGTGCACGGCGGTCAGGCCGGCCGCGAGCAAGCTCTCCTGCGCGCGCAGCATCCGCGTGAGCCGCACCTTCACGCTGTCGAGCGGGATCAGCTTCTCCACCGACTGAATCGCCTCGTCGAGCAGCACGCCGCTCGCGAATCCCTCGTCGTCGACCACGATGCGGCCGCCGACGATCTTCAGATCCGGATCGATCGCGCCGTCGAGCTTCGCCGCCGCGAGCGCGAGCTTGTTGACGAGCGCCGCGTGACCGTCGACGCGCAGGAGGAACACAGGGTGCTTCGGAACCTGCGCCGACAGCAAGAGATGGTGCGGCAGGGCCTTGTCCGCCCACTGGTTCTCGTCCCAGCCGCGTCCGATGATCCACGTGCCTTCCTTTTGACCCTGCGCAGCCTGCTTCACGCGCTCGATCAGCGCCGCGTACGACGGCGTGCCGCGCAGGTCGAGGGAGTCGAGCGCGCTCGCGAGCCACTCGAGATGTCCGTGCGCGTCCTGAAGCCCGGGAACCGCGGTGCCTTGCAGGAGGTCGATCCGCTTCGCGGACGCCGCTTCGGGCCGCTTCTCGATCTCCGCGCGTTCGCCGGCAGCGATCACGCGTCCGTCCTTCACGAGTAGCGCGGTCGCGACCGTGTTCTGCTCGTCGTTCAGGTAGATGCGGCCGTTGTGGAAGAGCCGCACGTCGTCGGCGGCCGACGCAGCCACAGGCTCACCCGAGCACGCCGCAACGGGCGCGAACACGGCGAGGAGCGCGAGCCCGATCGAGCCGGCGCGCGAGATCGTTCCTGGGTTGGGGATCATTGCGGTGAGCGCGAAGAGGGTCCTCCATCGCGGGCAACGCTTCAAGTGCGGGGCGCGTCAAAAAGGCCGCGATTGCTAGACTGCGCCGATGAAGTCGCTCGCAGGTCGCCGCGCTTTGGTCACGGGAGCCTCGGTCGGCATCGGTCGAGCCACCGCGGTGCTGATGGCGGAAGCAGGAGCAGAGGTCACGCTGCTCGCACGACGCCGCGACCGATTGGAATCGGCCGCGAAGAGCTGCCCGGGCGCGAAGATCGTCGCCGCAGACGTGCGCGACGCGGAGCACCTCGCGCGCGAGCTCGCGGACAAGGACTTCGACGTGATTGTTAACAACGCCGGCCTCGCGCTCGGCGTCGATAGACTCCCGGGCGGATCGCCGGCGGAGTGGAGCACGGTCATCGACACGAACATCAAGGGCGTGCTCAACGTGCTCGCCGCGGTGCTGCCGCGCATGGTCCTGCGCGGCACCGGGGACGTCGTCACTCTTGGAA
>JANLUN010000445.1:0-4214 GCA_031363505.1 Planctomycetota bacterium
TTCTGCCGCCAGATGAAGATCTGGGGCTTCCAGACCGGCCCGTTCGATGGATCGTACGGGCAGTTCGCCAAGGTGCAGGCCGCGCAAGTGCTGCCGAAGCCGAAGCACCTTTCGTGGGTGGAAGCCGCCGCGACGACGACGTCGCTGCTCTCCGTGTGGCGCATGCTCGTCACGCGCGCAAAGACCGTCGCGGGAGATCGCGTGCTCATCTGGGGCGCGAGCGGTGGCACCGGCTCGTTCGCGATCCAGCTTGCGCGCGTTCTCGGAGCGACGCCGATCGCGGTGACGAGCTCGCGCGCGAAGGCCGCCTTTTGCGAGGAGATGGGCGCGGAGCACGTCATCGTATCGACCACGAGCGACGTCCTCACTGAAGTGCGGCGCATCACGGGTGGCGTCGGCGTCGACATCGTCTTCGATCACGTCGGCGAGACGACGTGGCCCGTCAGCATCGAGTGCCTGCGCTGGGGCGGATCGCTCGTGATCTGCGGCGCGACGGAAGGCTTCTTCGCGAAGACCGACCTCCGTTATCTCTGGAACAAGCAGCTGAGCTTTCTCGGCTCGCACATCGGGACGCACCCGGAATGGCTGCAGGCCTTGCGGCTCGTCGAGAACCGCAAGATCCATCCGCCGGTCCGCCAGGTGTATCCGCTCGTCGATCTCGCCGACGCGCAGCTCGCGATGGAGTCGCGCGGCATCATGGGCAAGATCGCGATCCAAGTGAGCTGACTCGCGACCGCTCGTCGCAGCTAACATCTCTCCCGTGGCAGCTCTTCACATCGGGCCGCGCACGCGTGTCGCGCTCGTGGCGCTCGCGATCGGTGCGGTCGAATTCGGCCTGCGTGCGAGCGGCACCGTCGGCCACGAGCTGCGCTCGATACCGAGCACGCGTTACGGGTACGGCTTGGTTCCCGGCCAAGAGCTGCGGAGTGAGCGCGGTGTTTCCCTCAGCATCAACTCGGCTGGATTCCGCGACTGCGAGTGGGCCGAGGCCGACGCGAGCACGACGCGGATCGCGGTGTTCGGCGATTCGATCACGTTCGGGCGCGATGTCGCACCCGAGGACATCTGGTGTCGCGAGCTCGAATCCGAGCTGCAGAGCCGCGGAGGAAACGCCGTCGAAGTGCGCAACTTCGCCGTGCCGGGCTACGTGATCGAGCAGTACGAGCGCGTGTTCGAGGACATCGTCGCGCCCACGCGGCCGGAGATCGTGGTCGTCACCGTGGCTCCGTACTCGATCTGGCCGATGCAGGTGAGAGCGGACTCCGCATTCGTTCCATTGCGCCGCTGGATCCTCCGCACGGCGATCTTCGAGTGCTTCGACAAGCTGCGTCGCGAGATCCGCGATGAACCCGTCGTCGTCGTTCGACGCGACGCACACGGCGCTTACGGATCCGACCCGTTCGCTGCCGAGCACGCCGCGCTGTGGGATGCCGCGCTCGAAAGGCTCGAGCGCATGCGCGCCGCGGCGTCGACATGGAACGGACGCATCGTCCTCGTGTCGATCCCGCTGCTCGAGTCGATCATCGAGCCGCGACCGTCGTCCCGTTTCGAAGAGTGGGCGCGCGCCCGTCCCGGTGTGGTGTGGATCGATCCGAATCCGGCGCTGGCGGTCGCGATGGAGCCGCTCCTCAGCGAGATGAGGGAACGGCGGCTCTCGGACGACGACGTGTGGCCGCAGCACCGAATGGCCGCGCCGGACACTCGGATCGTGAACACCGAATCCGCTGTTTTCTTCCTCCACGATCGATATCACATGACCGCGCGCGGACATCGAGTCGTCGCCGCAGCCGTCGACGCTGCGCTCGCTGAGGCGAAACTGCCGTGAGTTCAAGCGTTCGCAGCTCGAGCTCCGCGTTCGCCGGCATTCGATCGTGGGGTGCGTACACGCCGGCTCAAGTCTTGACGAATGCGGAGCTCATCGAGCGCTTTCAATTGACCGTCGACGCTGAATGGATCGAGAGTCGTACGGGCATCCGGAGTCGCCATTGGCTGTCCGACGGCGAGACGACGTCCGACATGGCCGTGGCCGCCGCGCGCATCATCCTCGAGCGCGCGAAGGTCCGGCCGAGCGAGCTCGACCGCATCGTGCTCGCGACGATCTCGCCCGATCATCCGAGCCCTTCGACTGCGACGATCGTCGCGCGCAAGCTCGGGGCGCGCTGTCCGGCCTTCGATCTCTCGGCGGCGTGTGCCGGGTTCTTGTACGGACTCGATCTCGGCGCTGCGAGCATCGCGCGCGGCGACAAGCGCGTGCTCGTGCTCGGCGCGGACGCGCGCAGCCGCCACCTCGATCCGATGGACGTGCGATCCGTCGTGCTCTTCGCCGACGGCGCGGCAGGCGTGTTGCTCGTGCCTGCCGAGAAGCCCGGCATCGTCGCGGTGCACCTCGGCGCCGAAGGGCGCGAGAACATGGGAGCGCACATTCCCGCAGGCGGTGCAAAGAGACCCGCGACCGCGGAGACAGTCGCGCAGCGCGAGCACTTCCTGCGCGTCGATTCACGCGCGGAGATCTTCGAGCTGTTCGTGCGCTTCACGCGCGAGGCGGTGGCGGCCGTGCTCGCCAAGAGTCAGCTCACGCTCGACGACATCGACCTCTTCATCACGCACCAGGGCAACGCGCTGATGGTGCAAGCGGTTCTCGACGACCTGCACATTCCGCTAGAGCGCGCCGTCAAGGAGGTGGCACACCACGGCAATACCTCCGGAGCCACCGTCCCGATCGCGCTCGCAGAGGCCCTCGATGCCGGTCGAATCAAACCCGGAGCGAAGGTGTTGCTCACCGCGGTAGGAGCGGGCTACACCTTTGGTGCAGCGGTGGTGCAGTTCTGATGACGACGAATCGAACGATAGAACTCTCGGGGCGCACGGCGCTCGTCACTGGCGCCGGCCGCGGCATCGGACGCGCGATCGCGCTCGAGCTCGCGCACGCGGGAGCGCGTGTGTGCGTCGTCGGTCGGCACAAGGAACGCTTGGAGGAGACGTGCGCATCGATCCGCGCGGCCGGCGGCAGCGCCGAGTTAATCGCGGCTGATCTCCGCGACCCCGCCGGCAAGGACTTGCGCGCGGCGCTCGAGCGCACCGACATCCTCGTCAACAATGCGGCGGCGTTCGCACCTTACGGGCCGGTCGAGTCGATCCAACTGCAAGACATCGCGCGCGTCTTCGAGACGAACGTTTCAGCCGCGCTGCACGTGACTGCCGTCGCTCTGCCGAGCATGAAGGAGCGCGGCTTTGGCCGCATCGTCAACATCGGATCCGTCGCCGCGGACATGGGCGCGGAGCGACAGGTCGTGTACGCCACCGCCAAGTCTGCGCTCTACGGCTTCACGAAGAGCATCGCGCTCGAAGGCGCGGCGCGCGGCGTCACGTGCAACCTGCTCGATCTCGGATTGATCGCGACGGAGCGCATCTCGGAAGCGGTGCCGCACGCTGTCCAAGAGATGATCATCGCGCGCACGCCGCTCGGCCGCGCCGGCACGCCGGAGGAAGTCGCGGCGGTCGTCGCATTCTTGGCGTCGCCGCGCGCGAGCTTCGTGACGGGCGCGTGCATTCCCGTCGCCGGGGGACTCGGCCTTGGGATTCTTCCGCCGGGTTGGGGCGGAGGCGCAGACGATCGATGAGGATCGGACATTGGCTCGCGCGCACCGCCCGCCATCACGGCGATCAGGAGGCGGTGTTCGACGGCGAGTGTCGGCGCACGTACGCCGAGCTTGCCGATCGCTCGCGACGACTCGCGGCGGGACTCGCGCGCGCCGGCGTGGGCCGAGGCGATCGTGTCGCCGTCGTATCGAAGAATCGCTGTGAGTTCGTCGAGTTGTACTTCGCCGCAGCGGAGATCTCGACCGTGCTCGTGCCGCTCAACTGGCGGCTGCGGCCCGACGAGTTGCGCGTGCAGATCGGCGATGCCGCAGCGCGCGTCTTGATTGCGGAGAGCGAGTTCGCCGCCGCGCTCGGCGACACGGTCGCTGGATGTCGTCGATTTGTGCTTGGACCGAGCCTGCCGGGCTGGGAATCGTTCGAGGCGCTCAGCGCGGTGCCGACTGCGCCGGCGGATCCGTTTAGCGACGCCGGCGAGATCGCCGTGCAGATGTACACGAGCGGCACGACCGGCCGCGCGAAGGGTGCGATGCTCTCGCACGCGAACATCGTCGCGATGACGCAGAGTTGGCTCACCGAGATGCCGCTTTTGCCGCGCACGGATCGGTTCTTACAAG
>JANLUN010000451.1:0-1352 GCA_031363505.1 Planctomycetota bacterium
GAGCGCGAGCGCGCCGACGCCGAACGTGCTCGCGATCCAGACGTAGTGTCGTCCGAGGTAGGCCTCGAGAGCCGCGATCGGGGTGAGCGGCGCGCCGTTCGCCAGCGTGTGTGCGAGCAAGCTCTGCGCGCCGAACCACGCAACGATCGCGATCGCGATCGCCGTCGAGCCCGCGATCGCGAACGTCCTGCGGCGAGCACTCGCCGGTAACGCGCAGATCCGATCGACCGTCAACGCGGCGCACCCGCACAGCCCGAACACGACGACGAGCTGGCTGCGGTTCATCGGCATCGCCGACATCAAGAGATTGCGGCCCGCGAACGCGCCAGCGCCCGTGAGGTCGTAGCCGTAGACGATTCCCAGGACCGCGCACGCCGCGAAGAACCAGAAGCGTCGGCTGCGCGCGACGAAAGCGCCGACGACAGTCAGCCACAGGACGAGCGCTCCCGCGTACGCCGTGTTCACATCCTCGTAATTCGGATGCGGCAGCTCGTACGCGATGACGTGACGCGACGAAGGGTTGCCGAGCAGATCGGGAAAGAACCACAGCGGCCAGTTCGCGATCGCGAGCGCAGGTTGACCTTGCGACCTCGTCGCGAGCACGGTGCTGTGCCCCAGGTATTCGAGGAACGGGAGAATCTGCACGGCTGCCAGCCCGGCCGCGAGCAAGCCGACGATCGTGAACTCACCGGCGAGCGCGACGAACCGCTTGCGCGCCGGGCGATCCGCGCGATGCCGCGACCACGAGGTGGCGAGCCGCGCGATCACGTACAGGCCGATGAGCGTGAGCGAGAAACAGAATGGTTCGGGGTGACCCCCGAACAATCCGCACGCGAGAACGACGCCAAGCCCGAGCACGAAGCGCGTGCTGCGCCGCGACTCCGTGCGCGCGCGGATCGCCTTCTCGACACAGAAGAGTCCCGCGGGAAGCGTGATCGCGACCGCGCTGTGCGGATAGCCGAGGAGCAGCACGTTCAGTCCGGAGAACGTGAACGCGACGGCGCCGAAGATGGCTGAGAACTGTCCGAGCTCGATCGCGCGAAAAAAGAGATACGTGAAGAGGCCGAGACAGAAGAGCTTGGCGATCGCGCTGATCAAGAGCGCCCAGCGGAAGTCGAGGAGATAGAAGGGCAGGCTGAACGGCGCGAAGACCGCCGACTGGTAGTTCGCGAGGTGCGGAGCGCCCGCCGCGTTCCAATCGTTCCACAATGGAATCTCGCCCGTCGCGAACACGTCGCGGTTGAACATGAGCCACGGCTGCATCTGAACCGCGGGGTCCGACAGCAACGGGTTCTTCGGCCGGTTGTTGTCGCGCGAGCGCGCGAGCTCCGTGTCCTGGCTCAGGTCGGCCG
>JANLUN010000456.1:0-5345 GCA_031363505.1 Planctomycetota bacterium
CGGTGCGCGCGTGGCGCGAGCTCGAGCCTGGATACAAGACGATCGTTGCGCGACACCCGATTCTCGAGCGCGGTCGCACGGCCGAGCACCTCGGCACTCTCGGATCGGGCAATCACTTCATCGAGCTGTGTCTCGACGAAGCAGAGCGCGTCTGGATCCTGCTGCACAGCGGATCGCGCGGCGTCGGCAACCGCATCGGGACGTACTTCATCGAGCTCGCGAAGCAGGACCTCGGACGCGAGCTCGGCAAGCTGCCCGACAAGGATCTCGCGTACTTGTGCGAGGGCGCCGAGCACTTCGACGACTATGTGCACGCGGTCGGTTGGGCGCAGGATTTCGCGCGGCAGAATCGCGGCTTGATGATGGAGGCGATCGTCGAGGCGCTCGAGCGCGACGGGTCACTGCCGCCGTTCCAGCTCGCCGATCGCGCGATCGATTGTCACCACAACTACGTGGCGCGCGAGACGCACTACGGCTAGCAGGTCCTCGTGACGCGCAAGGGCGCCGTGCGCGCCGGTCGCGGTGAGCTCGGCATCATCCCCGGCAGCATGGGCGAGCGCTCGTACATCGTGCGCGGCAAGGGCCACGCGGAGAGCTTCGAGAGCTCGAGCCACGGCGCGGGCCGCGCGATGTCGCGACAGGAGGCTCGACGGCGCTTCACGCTCGCGGATCACGCAGCGGCGACGCGCGGTGTCGAATGCCGCCAAGACGAGAGCGTGCTCGACGAGACGCCGGGCGCCTACAAGTCGATCGACGCCGTGATGCGCGCGCAGGAAGACCTGGTCGAGGTCGCGCACACCCTGCGGCAGGTCGTGTGCGTGAAGGGCTGAGTGCTCACTTCACAACGCGTACGTCGTGCCGACCGAGCAAGCGGTCGAGGTTCACGACTTCGACGTCGGCCGCGATCAACGCGCACGGAAAACGGATGTGGTTCTGTCCCGGGCCCAGCCACTCGCGGTGATTTTCGTCGCGGCCGTCGGCTTTCCACCGCACATCGAGCGGCACGCGAAACCCGGTTCCCGAGCTGCCCGCGTTCTCGACGTCGATCTCGATGAATCCACTCTGCACGCGCACCGTGCCCGAGAGCCTGGGATAGCCGGCTCCGTAGACCCACTCGTCGAAGAAGCGCTTCCAGTCCCGCCGCGTCTCGCGTTCGAGGAGCTGCGCAAAGTCCTCCGTCGACGCGTTGCGGTAGCGATACCCATAGTTGAACTGACGCAACACGTGCCACCAAGTCGCGTCGTCGTCGACATAGTGCCGCAGCGTGTTCAGCACGCATGCGCCCTTGCCGTAGATGACTCCCGCGTACGCCGTTTCCGAATCGACATCGTCGCCGCGGTAGAGACGCGACTTCGCGTCCACGCCGCGCCCCGTCTTCCGGAAGAATTCGTCGGCGCGCGCGCGGCCTTCGAGCTTCTCGAGGTACACGCCCTCCGCGTACGTGGCGAATCCCTCGTGGATCCAGAAGTGACCCCACGCGCTTGCGGACACCGCATTGCCCCACCATTCGTGCGCGCTCTCGTGCACGAGGATGTAGTCGAGGAACTCGTTGGCAGACGCGTAAGGGTCG
Organism: Planctomycetota bacterium; assembly: GCA_031363505.1. Taxonomy (GTDB): domain Bacteria; phylum Planctomycetota; class UBA1135; order UBA1135; genus JANLUN01. Next base: position 1,571 of record JANLUN010000456.1, read on the forward strand.
TCGACGCCTTCCTTTTTGCACCACGCCGGATAGCTCGAACCGTACGCGACCGCGGTCGAGTGCTCCATGCCCCAGAACGGTGTCTCCACGAGCGCGAACTTCGATCGCGGGAACGGAAAGTCGCCGAACGCGCGGACGAAGATGTCGAGCATGCGCGGCACGTCCTGGAACTGGAGCTTCGCCTTCTCGACGTTCTCCGGGAGCACGTACGTCGCGAAGAGGAGCGGCTTCCTATGCCCGAAGACCTCGACTTGCTCTTCCGTCACGACATACGGCGCGACATTGAGCGTGATCGCGTACGTCTCGCACGGATAATCGTGCCGCCACCGGAAGAGTTCGCGGTCGCCGGGTAGCTCTTCGCGCTTCGCGAGACGGCCGTTCGAAACGGCGTAGAGCCCTTTCGGCACGTCGATGTTCGCGATGACGCGCTTGGGCTTGTCCTCGGGATGGAAGAACGAGTCCTTGCACGGCCACCACGACGAGCTGCCGAGCGTTTGACACGACGTCGCGATCCACGGCCGGCCGTCGGCGGTGCGGCTCCAGTGGAACCCGTCGAAGCTGTTCTTCGCGGTCGGTTCGCCCGAGTACGTGATCGCGACGCGGACCGCCTTGTGTTTCGCGAGCGGAGTCTTGAGCTCGCACTCGAGCCGGCTCTCTACGTGCGTGAACCGCAAGCTCTCTCCAGTGAGCTCGAGACCGTCGAGATCCGGCAGTGTGGGTAACTTCACCACCGACTCGACGCGGAACGGCGGCTGCAAGTCGAGGACGAGCTTCGTCATCTCGTCCGCGACGACGACGGCGTCGACCACGACCGTCCCCGAGATCCGTCGCGCTCCCGGATCGACGCGGAGATCGATCCGGTACACCTCCACGTCGTACTGAGTGCGTGGATCGTCGCCCGTCGCGAGCGTCAGGAAAGCGAGAAGCGCGGACAACGCCGCAATTCTAGCAGTGGGCTACCGCCGTGTCCGTGCGCGCTCGAGGCGTCGCATGAGGCGCTCCTCCATCAGCGTCCGGCGCCGTTCCTCGATCGCGCGCTTCTGTTCGGGTGTCAGCGACTCGCGCAGCGACCGCCTCATCGGCTCGAGCTCCCGACGCCGGTCTCTGCGCAGCTCCCGGAGCTCCGCGAGCGTCTTCTCGCGTGATTCGAATCGAATGCGCGCGCGCTCGCGCCGGACGCGCTCCACGACCTGTTCCTTTTCGAGCACTAGCTTTCGTTGAGTTTCCGTCCAGTGCATTCGCTCCCGGCGCTCCCGGCGTCCGTCGTGCGACCGGTCGCCGGTTGCGGCGGCGGCCAACGGACCAGCGAGCATGAGGGCGAGGATCGAGAGCGCGAGTCGGCGCATCGGTCGTGTCATGGCAGAGCTCCTGTGGTGTGGAAAGACCGGCGTGGAACCGGCGCGGAGCGGGGGAGTTTCGCTCATCGAGGAGTTTTCTCCGGTCCGGCCTGCGCGTACAGGCCGAGCGGACACGAGATCTACACGTTGCGTTCGCCGCGCACAGCGCCTCCTCGAGTCGCGTCACGACGGGTTCTCGAAGCGTCGCGCGGGGTGACCGTCGGAGTCGCCGTGCTCGGCTCCCGGACGAGTGCGCAACCACTGAGTCAGCCGGCGTTCGATCTCTTCGGGCGACGCTTGCGGGAACTCGCGGCGCAGGTTCTGGCGCTGGATCTCTTCGCCGAGCCCATACAGCTCGAGCGCGACTTGGAGCCGTCGCGCGGGCGTCGAGTCGCTCGAATCGATCATGTCGACGGCGAGCCGTCGCTCTCCGCGCTCCACACGACGTTGTACAGCGTGTCGCGCTCGACCGGCACGCGGCCCGCGTCGACGATCCACTGCACGAGCTCGGCGCGCTTCACCTCTTGCGGCGTCGTCGCGCCGGCTTCGTGGTAGATCTTCTCCTCGACCACCGTGCCGTCGACGTCGTCGGCGCCGTACGCGAGCGCAAGCTGCGCGATCGGGACGTCCATCAAGATCCAGTAGGCCTTGATGTGCGGAATGTTGTCGAGCATCAAGCGCCCGACGGCGATCTCGCGCAGCTCGTCGAGCGCCGTCGGGCCCGGCACGTCCGACATCTCGCTGTTCTCGGGATGGAACGAGAGCGGGATGTACGTCTGGAAGCCGCCGGTCTCGTCTTGCAACCGCCGCAAGCGATCGAGGTGGTCGACGCGCTCCTCGATCGTCTCGATGTGGCCGTGCAGCATCGTGCAGTTCGACTTCAAGCCGGCGTTGTGCACCTTGCGCGCGATCGCGAGCCACTCGTCGCCGCTGATCTTCAGGTGGTACGACTCCTTGTGTACGCGGTCGGCGAAGATCTCCGCGCCGCCGCCGGGAATCGAGCCTAGCCCGGCCTCGATCAACTCCGGCAAGACGTCCTCGAGCGGCTTCTTCGCCTTCTTCGCGATCTGGTCGAGCTCGACCATCGTGAACGCCTTGATGTGAATCGCCGGTCGCACGCGCTTCACCGCGCGCAGGAGCTCGAGGTAGTAGCCGTACTCGAGCTTCGGATGGATGCCGGCCACCATGTGCACTTCGGTGACCGGATCGCCGAGCCTTTCGCGGATCTTCTCCGCGGCTTGCTCGGGCGTGAACCAGTACGCGCCCTCTTGACCGGGCAAGCGCTGGAACGCGCAGAAGCGGCAGAGCTTGTTGCAGATGTTCGTGTAGTTGACGTGCTGGTTGACGTTGAAGTACGTGCGGTCGCCGTGCAGGCGCTCACGCACGTGGTTCGCGAGCAGCCCGACCGCGTGGAGATCGGCGCGGTAGAGCCGCACGCCGTCCTCGCGCGACAAGCGCTCTTTCGCGAGGATCTTGTCCGCGATGTCCTCGATCCAGGCGGCGCGCGCGGCGTGGCGCAAGCGCTCTTCGAGCGGTGCGGCGAGCACGCTCATCGAGCGGCCTTGTGCGTCGCGGCCTCGTCCCGATTCTTCGGGAAGCACGCGCCTGCGTGGCGCGCATCGACGATGCCGTACCACGAATTGCGCTGACGCGGCGCGAAGCCGGCGCGCTCGATCTGCGCTTCGAGTTTCTGGATCGGCGCGAGGTGGAAGCACCCCGCCGCGGAAACGACGTTCTCCTCGAGCATCGTGCCGCCGAAGTCGTTGCAGCCGTAGCGCAGCGTGACCTGCGCCATCTTCAGGCCCTGCGTCACGAAGCTCGTCTGCATGTTGTCGACGTTGTCGAGGAAGATGCGGCTGAGCGCTTGCACGCGCAGATACACGGCCGGTGTTGCGACCTTCGGATACTTGTGCTCCTCAGGCACGCCGGACGGTTGCATGGTCCAGCAGGCGAACGCGGTGAACCCGCCGGTCTCGTCTTGCAGATCGCGGATGCGCGCGAGGTGCTCGACACGCTCCGCCGCGGTCTCGACGTGTCCGAACATCATCGTGGCGGAGCTACGCAGCCCGGCTTCGTGCACCTTGCGGTGCACCTCGAGCCAGCGCTCCGTCGACGTCTTCTTCGGCGCGATCACGCGGCGCACGCGCTCGACGAGGATCTCCGCGCCCGCGCCGGGCACGCTGCCGAGTCCGGCAGCCTTCAAGTCGGCGATCACGTGCTCCACGGGACGCTTGTCGAGCTTCGACAAGTGATCGAGCTCGGGCGCGGACAGTGCGTGGCAATTCACCTGCGGCCAACGCGCGCGGATGTCGGCGATGAGATCGCACCACCAGTCGGTCTTGATGTAGGGGTGATGGCCGCCCTGCATCAGCAACTGGCGGCCGCCGAGATCGGCGGTCTCCTGGATGCGGCGGTGGATCTCGTCGCGCGAGAGCAAG
>JANLUN010000474.1:0-7887 GCA_031363505.1 Planctomycetota bacterium
ACCTGCAGACCGCCAATTTGCAGATCGCGATCGTCACCAAGGACGCCACCGCGATGATGGAGCAGATGGCGGCGGGCACGCCGACCCCCATCACGTATCCGTCGGGGATCAAGAAGTCCGAGGACATCCTCGCGGAAGACAAGCAGATCGAGGCGTTCCCGCTGCAGATCCCGGCCGCGAACATCACGATCGTTCCGGTCGAGACGATGTTCGCCGGCACGACGGAGAAGACGACAGGCTGAGCGCGCCGCGCTTCGTGAACGGAGAGGGCCGAGCCCGAGAGCTCGGCCCTCTCTATTTCTGCGCTCGTCGTGCGCGAGCGACGGCGTGCACCGTCGCCCCGTCACGGAGCAACGTGTCGACTGCCGTCGCGAGCATCCCGAACGGCGCGCCCACGACGTACGCGCAGCGAAGCAACGCACGCGTCTTGCGGTCATAAGGCGGCGGAACGTTGGGCGGCCGCTGGTGAAGCAGCACGTACAGACTGTTGCGCGGGAGCGACGTCCAGCGATTGAGCGCGCTCTGCAACCACCCGAACGGATTCTGGCGCAGCGAAAAATGATGGACGCGGCCGCACTCGAAGCCGGTCCGATCGAGCAACTGCCGCAGCGCGGGCAGCGGAAAGTGATAGAGATGCCGCGGGACGTCCAAGTGGAACCACGCGGAGCCGGCCCAGCGCGCCTGCCGGCTGGCGAAACTCGGAACAGCCACGACAAACCGCCCGCCGGGTTTCAGGATGCGCCGCACTTCGAGCAGCGTTCCGAGCGGATCGGGCAGGTGCTCGAGCACGTGCCAGATGATCACCTGGTCGAAGAACGCATCCGGATAAGCGGCGTCGCGCAGGTGCGCGGCGATGCGAATCTGTGCCCGCGGATCCGCCCCGCGCACGGCGTCGGCGCTGACCTCGACGCCGTGAACTTCGAGACCTTGGCCCGCGAGTTCGGCGAGCAGCACTCCCCGCCCGCAGCCGACGTCGAGCACGCGCGACCCCTTCGGCAGACCGTGCGCGAGGAAGCGCACGTGACGCGAGCCGACGAGTCGCACGAACGACTCGACGAGGCCCTCGAACTTCTGTCCGGGCGTGCCGTAGTACTCGTCCGAGTAGAAGCTCGCGATCTCGCCCCCCGATGGCAGCGGGTGCGTCGAACCCAGGCCGCACGACTCGCAGACGACGATGCGAGACGTGCTGTTCTCGATCGCGTAGCGCGCACGGATGTCGCGCGACTCGCACACCGGACAGGGCGTGCGCGAGGTCTCGCGCTCGCCGTAGATCTCGGTCACGCCGCGGTCGTAGTACTTGGGATCCATGCCGCGCGTGCGCGAAAAATCGGCCGCGCATCCTAGCAATCGGATCGACGCGGGGCTCGCGCGCTCGCGTCGCCGCCGAGAGGCGTGGCAGAATGCCCGCCCTTTCGGTCGAACGACTTCATGGACTCCACGAAGCAGAAGCGACTCTTGCTCCTCTTGTCGGGAGTCCTCGTCCTCGCGATCGTCGCGGTGTACGCGCAGCTTCGCAGTCACGACGCGATCCACTTCGACGACAACGTCCTCGTCACGCAGAACGCGGCGGTCCAAAGCGGCATCTCCTGGCGCGGGATCGAGTGGGCGTTCACGACGCCGATCCTCGGCATCTGGCACCCGCTGACGACGCTGTCGCACATGCTCGACTGCGAGCTCTTCGGTATGGACATGGGGATGCACCATGTCACGAGCCTCGTCCTGCACATCGCGAACACGCTGCTGCTGCTCGTTCTGCTGTACCGCATGACCGGAGCCGCGTGGCGCTCCGCATTTGTAGCCGCACTCTTCGCGCTCCATCCATTGAATGTGGAGTCCGTGGCGTGGATCGCCGAGCGCAAGAACGTGCTCTCCACTCTGTTCTGGTTCTTGACGACGCTGTCGTACGTCGCGTGGGTTCGAGAGCGCGGCGCTTGGCGCTACGCATGGACGCTCGTGCTGTTCGCGCTCGGCCTCATGGCCAAGCCCATGCTCGTCACGCTGCCGTGCACGCTGCTTCTCCTCGACTACTGGCCGCTCGGACGGATGCCGAACAGGGCGGCATTCCGAGGTCTGTTCGTGGAGAAGCTGCCGTTCTTCGCGGTGACGGCGGTCGCGTCCTACGTCACGTACGCCCTGCAGCAAGACGTCGTCGCGGCGGCGGTGCGCTCGATCCCGATCCACCTGCGGGCCGCGACGGCCGCACTCTCGTACGTTGCGTATCTCCGCGATGCGTTCTGGCCGCGCGACTTGGCGATGCTCTATCCGATCGAGGGGTGGCTCGACGGTCGAGCGCTCCTCGTCGCCGCCGTCGTGCTGGGCGTGATCACGTCGCTGGCTCTCTACTCACGCGCGCGCCGGCCGTACTTGCTCGTCGGCTGGCTGTTCTATCTCGGCACGCTCGTGCCGGTGATCGGCATCGTGCACGTCGGCAGCCAGACGCACGCCGACCGCTACGCCTATGTGCCGCTCGTCGGCGTGCTCGTGATGATCGTTTGGGGCGCCGGTGCGTGCGTCGAGCGCTGGCCGCTCATTCGAAGCGCGGTCGTCGCGGCCTCGCTCGCGACGATCGTCGCGCTCGGGGTCGCGACGACGCGGCAGGCAGCCCGCTGGAAGGACAGCATCGCGCTGTTCGAGCACACCTTGTCGGTCACCGAGAACAACCTTGTCGTGCACAACGCACTCGGTGTCGCGCTCGGCGATGCGGGGCGGCATGAGGAAGCGGCCGTTCACTTCGCCGAGGCGCTGCGCCTGAAACCGGATTCGATCGCGATGCTCGAGAGCCTGGGGCTCGCGTACGCGAGCTCCGGCCGCCTCGACGAGGCTGCGAAGGTGTTACGCGAGGTGATCGAGCGCGATCCGACGTCGTACCAGACCCACGCCAGTCTCGGACTCGTGCTCGCGCAACTTGGACGGAACGACGAGGCGCTCGAGCACCTCCGCGCCGCCGTGCAGCTGAATCCGCAATCCGCGGAGGCGCACGCGGGCCTCGGTGCACTGCTCGTCTCGCTCGGTCGAAACGACGAAGCACTCCCCCATCTGCGCATCGCGCTCGAGCAGAATCCGCGGTTCGCACAGACGCACACGAACCTCGGCCTCGTGCTCGCGGCGCGCGGCAGCTTCGACGGTGCGATCGAGAGCTTCCACACGTCGCTCGCGATCGATCCGGCCCAGCCGCGCGTGCTCGTGTACCTCGGCAGCGCGTACATGGGCAAGGGCCAGGTGGAAGACGCCATCGCGCGCTTCACGGACGCGCTGCGCATCGATCCGAGCGACGTCGAGGCCGAGACGCGCCTCGCCGACGCGCTCGCCAATCGCGGGCAGTTCGAGGCGGCGATCGGTCACTACGAGCAAGCGCTCGCGCGGCGACCGGAGAACGTCGCGCTCCACTACAACCTCGGCGTGATGCTCGCGCGTCAGGGCCGCGCGGCCGAAGCGCTGCGTCAGTTCGAAGAGTGCGTTCGACTGGAGCCGGGCCACGCGCTCGCGCTCTACCAACTCGGACGCGCCGCGGCGGCGGCCGGTGAAATCGCCCACGCGATCGAGCTCTACCGAGCTGCGCTGAAATCGTCGCCCGACGACACAGAGACTTTGATGAGCCTCGCGTGGATCTTCGCGACGCACGAGGACGCCGCCGTGCGGAACGGCCCCGAAGCGGTGCGCCTCGCGACGCGAGCGAACGAGCGCTTCGGCGGCCAGCACATCGGCGCGCTGGCGACGCTCGCCGCCGCGCTCGCGCAGGACGGGAAGTTCGACGAAGCGGCAAAGACCGTGGAGCGCGCGCTCAACTTGGCGCGCATGAGCGGACAGCGCGATTACGCCGCGACGCTCGAGGAATCGCTGCGGAAATACCGGGCCGGCGAGCGGATGTACCCGGCGAAATAGCCCAGTCCAAGCACGGATCCGCGACCTCGCGGCATGGAGCGCCTCGCGCGGCTATGGCAGAATGCCGCGCCTTTCGCGCCCGCACGCGCGATCCGATCCACACTGCATGGACTCCACGAAGCAATCGCGCTCCCTGCTCGCGCTCGCCGCGCTTCTCGTCGTCGCGATCGTCGCCGTCTACGCGCAGATGCGCGGGCACGACGCCATCCACTTCGACGACAACGGCTACGTCACGAACAACTACCTCGTGCAGCGCGGCCTCACGTCCGAGGGCGTCCACTACGCGTTCACGACGAACACGCTCTCGAACTGGCACCCGCTGACGTGGCTGTCGCACATGCTCGACTGCGAGCTCTTCGGGATGGACATGGGGATGCACCATCTCACGAGCCTGGTGCTGCACGCGATCGACGCGGTGCTGCTTCTGCTCCTGTTGCATCAGCTGACCGGTGCGGTATGGCGCTCGGCGCTCGTCGCGGCGCTCTTCGCGCTGCATCCGCTGAACGTGGAATCCGTCGCGTGGATCGCCGAGCGCAAGAACGTGCTCTCCACGATGTTCTGGTTCCTGACCACGATGACGTACGTGGCGTGGGTCCGCGATCGGAAGGCCTGGCGTTACGCGCTCACGCTCGTGCTGTTCGCGCTCGGACTCATGAGCAAGCCGATGCTCGTGACGTTGCCGTGCACGCTGCTGCTCCTCGACTACTGGCCGCTCGGACGGATGCCGAGCAAGATCGCGTTCCGCCAATTGCTGCTCGAGAAGGTCCCCTTCTTCGTGCTGGCGCTCGTGTCGTCGGTCGTCACGTTCGCGCTCCAACGAGACGTCGTGCAGCAAGGGATCGACACGATTCCGCTCTGGGGTCGCGTCGGCAACGCGCTGATCTCGTACGGCTCGTATGTCTGGAACACCGTGTGGCCGGTGAACCTGGCGGTGCTGTACCCGATCCAGCCGTTCCTCAATGGGTTCGTGCTCATCGGCGCCGCAGTCGCGGTCGCGCTCACCACGTGGCTCGTCGTGAGAGCGCGCGCACGGCAGCCCTACTTGCTCGTGGGCTGGCTGTGGTACCTCGGCACGCTCGTGCCGGTGATCGGTGTCATCCAAGTCGGCAGCCAGACGATGGCGGACCGCTACGCGTACATCCCGCTCATCGGCGTGTTCGTGATGATCGCCTGGGGCCTGGGCGCGATCGTCGCGCGTTGGCCACAGACGAAGAATGCCGCGGTTGGATGGTCGAGCGCCGTCCTCATCGTCCTCGGCGCCGTCGCGTGGCGGCAAACGGCGCGCTGGAAGGACAGCGTCACGCTGTTCGAGCATTCGATCTCGGTCACCGAGAACAACCTCGTGCTGCACAACGCCGTCGGAACGGCGCTCGGTGGGCTCGGTCGGCACGAAGACGCGATCCGTCACTTCCAAGAAGCACTGCGACTGAAGCCGATGTCGCCCGACACGCTCAACAACCTCGGCATCGCGTACGCGAGCGTCGACAGGCACGACGAAGCGCTCAAGTGCTTCGAGGATGCGGTCGCGATGAAGGTCGATTCGGCGGAGGCGCACACGAGCCTCGGGCTCGCGCTCGCGCGCCTCGGGCGCACCGACGAAGCGCTCGCGCACTACCACGAAGCCCTACGCCTCAAACCCGGTTATCCCGAAGCGCACACGAGCCTGGGCTCGCTGCTCGCGTCGCTCCAGCGCTACGACGAAGCGATCGTCGAGTTCCGCGCGGCGCTCGCGCTCAACCCGCGCATGCTCCAGACGCACACCAACCTCGGACTCGCGCTCGAGAAGCGAGGACAGCTCGAGGCCGCGCTCCAGAGTTTCGGGGCGTCGCTCGCGCTCGACCCCAATCAACCCGAGGTGCACGCCGATCTCGGCGACGTGTACTCGAGCTTGGGCCGCGCCGACGAAGCCGCCGTGCACTACGCGCGCGTCGCCGAGCTCGACCCTAACAACGTCCAGCGCAACCTCGCGATCGCGCACGCGTTGGTGCTCCAGGGCCGGCTCAACCCCGCGATCGACGCGCTGAAGCGCATCGTCGCCGCCGATCCGGACAACGTCGACGCGCGCATCGAGCTCGGCGGAGCGCTCGCGGCGCGCGGCGAAGTCGATGCGGGGCTCTCGCACCTCGAAGCCGGCGCGAAAAATCGCCCGGGCGACGTCGAGACCCTGATGAAGCTCGGACTCGCCTACGACACGCTCGGGCAGACCGAGCGCGCGATCGAGAAGTACCGCACTGTCCTCAGCCTCGACCCCAAGATCGTCGGAGCGCACAACCGGCTCGCGTACGCGCTGACGACGGCGCGCAAGCCGGACGAAGCGATCGCGCAGTTCAAGGAGTCGCTGACGCTCGAGCCGAAACAGCCCGACGTGCTCAACGTCTTGGGCTACATCGTCGCGTCGCAGGGCAAGCTCGACGAGGCGATCGTCCACTTCAACGAAGCGCTCGTGCTCGATCCGAACCAGCCGCAAGTGCACATCAACCTCGGCAGCGCGTACCAGCACAAGGGCCGCATCGACGACGCGGTCGGCAGCTTCAAGGAAGCGCTGCGCCTCGACCCGGCGAACGCCGACGCGGGGATCAGCCTGGCGAGCGCGCTCGCCGCGCAGAACAAGCTCGACGAAGCGATCGCGGTCTACGGCGAAGTGCTCGCAAAGAATCCGGACAACGTCAAAGCGCATTTCAACGTCGGGTTCCTGCTCGGACGGCAGAACAAGGTGGCCGAAGCCGTCAAGCACTTCGAAGCGTGCGTGCGCTTGCAGCCGGACCACGCACTCGCGCTGTATCAACTGGGCGTCGCCGCCGCGATGTCGGGACAGACGCCGCGCGCGATCGAGCTCTACCGCGAGTCGCTGAAGCACGCGCCCGACAATCCCGAGACCCTGATGAACCTGGCGTGGATTTTCGCGACGAACGCGGATGCGAAGTTGCGCGACGGCGCGGAAGCCGTGCGACTCGCCACGAAGGCCAACGAGCTGTTGCGCGGGCAGCATCCGGGAGCGCTCGCGACGCTTGCGGCGGCACTGGCCCAGGAAGGCAAGTTCCCCGAAGCGACGCAGACGGCGCAGAAGGCGCTCGATCTCGCGCGCGCCGGCGGTCAGCAAGCACTGATCAAGACGCTCGAGGACACCGTGCAGAAGTACTCGGCCGGCCAGTCGATGCACCCGACGAAGTAGCGCGTGGTCGCGCGAACATTGCGCATGGGCTCCACGCAGAAGCCGCTCCAGTTGCTCCTCGTGGGCGTCGCGCTCGTCACGGCGATCGTCGCGGTCTACGGGCAGATGCGCGGGCACGACGCGATCCGATACGACGACCTCGATTACGTCACGAACAACTACGTCGTGCAGGCGGGACTGACCGCCGAGGGTCTCGAGTGGGCATTCACGACGAACACGCTCTCGAACTGGCACCCGCTCACGTGGCTGTCGCACATGCTCGACTGCGAGCTCTTCGGGATGGACATGGGGATGCACCATCTCACGAGCCTCGTGCTGCACGCGATCGACGCGGTGCTGCTCTTGCTGCTGCTCTCTCAATTGACCGGCGCCCTGTGGCGGCCGGCACTCGTCGCGGCGCTCTTCGCGCTCCATCCGTTGAACGTCGAGTCCGTGGCGTGGATCGCCGAGCGCAAGAACGTCCTCTCCACGATGTTCTGGCTGCTGACCACGATGTCGTACGTGGCGTGGGTCCGCGACCGGCGCGCGTGGCGCTACGCGCTGACGCTGGTGAGCTTCGCGTTGGGATTGATGAGCAAGCCCATGCTCGTCACCCTGCCGTGCACGCTGCTCGTCCTCGACTACTGGCCGCTCGGGCGGATGCCGAGCAAGATCGCGTTCCGACAATTGTTGCTCGAGAAGGTCCCCTTCTTCGTGCTGGCCCTGGCGTCGTCGATCGTCACATACATCGTTCAGCATGAAGTCGCCGTGGCCGGGTTGGAGTCGGTTCCGCTGCTGTCCCGACTCGGCAACGCGGTGATCTCGTACGGCGCGTATCTCGGAGACGCGGTGTG
>JANLUN010000514.1:0-13730 GCA_031363505.1 Planctomycetota bacterium
TCGCAGTCGAGGCGAAGGCGTGACGCCGCGGGGCTGCGTAGTCGAGGCGAAAGGCTGACGCAGGCAGGCTCGCCGCTGACGTCGCCGCGCAGGCGGCGCACTTTTCTGATGCAAGTCCACGCGCCGCATCACTAGCTTAAGGCGTTGCTTCCTTCCGACATGCAGTGGCTCGAGTGGAACGACGACGCCTTCGCCCGCGCGCGCGAGCTCGGCTTCCCCGTGCTGCTCTTCGTGCGCGCTTCGTGGTGCCGCTGGTGTCGCGAGCTCGAAGAGACCGTTCTCTCCGACCCGCGCGTGCGCGAACGGCTGACGGAACGGTTCGTCACGATCAAGGTCGACAAGGACCGCCGTCCCGACATCGACGCGCGCTACTCGAAGGGCGGCTGGCCCACGCTCGCGTGGCTCGATGACGGCGGAGAGCTCCTCGCGACCGACACGTATCTCGAAGTCGAGCCGCTGCTCGCGCGCCTCGATCTCGTCGCGGACTACTACACGCAGAACCGCGACCTGATCCGCGCGCGCATCGCCGAGGTCGAGGCCGCACGTCGCACGGAAGAGCTCGGTCCGGCGACTCGACAGCGAGCACGCGAGCCCAAGCTCTCGCTCGAGGTCGTCGAGCACGTCGCGCGCACCGTGCTCGAAAGCGCGGATCCGACGTACGGCGGTTGGGGACGCGAGCACAAGTTCCCGCAGGTCGAGGCCATCGACTTCGCGCTGATCCGCTGGTCGCAAACCGGCGACACCGCGATGCTGCAGCTCGTGCGCCGCACGCTGCGGCACATGCAAGAGGGCGAGATCCACGACACGGTCGAGGGCGGCTTCTACCGGTATGCGACGCAGCCCGACTGGAGCGTGCCGAACCACGAGAAGATGCTCGACAGCAATGCACAGCGGCTGCACGCCTACCTCGAAGCGTGGCAGACGCTCGGCGAGGAATCCTTCAAAGAGACCGCGGAAGGAATCCTGAGCTGGATGTACGAGACGCTGCTCGACAAAGAGACGCGCGCGTTCAAGGGCAGCCAGGACGCGAACCCGGCCTACGCGCACCTCACGACGCGCGCGGCGCGCAAGGAATTCGGCGCACCCGCGTGCGACCCGACGATCTTCACCAATTTCAACGCCATTGCGGTGTCGTCGCTACTGAAGGCGTCGGTCGTGCTGAAGGACGCGCGCCATCGCGAGCAAGCGCTCGCGACGCTCGACTTCCTGGTCGAGGAGCTCTTCGACAACACGCGCGGCATGTACCACTACTGGGATGGCGGCTATCACCTCCCGGGACTTCTCAGCGATCAGGCGTACATGCTGCGCGCGCTGATCGACGCGATGCAGTTCGCGGGCGAGAACCGCTATCTCGCGCCGGCGCGGCAGCTCGCGGACCTGTCTATCGAAAACCTGCAGAGCCAGAACGCGGGCTTCTACGACACGCTCTTCGATCCGGCCGCGCGCGGTGGATTGCGGCGGCGCAATCGATCGATCCTCGAGAACTCGGTGATGGCGGAAGCGCTGCTGCGCCTCGCGCACCTGACGCGCGACAACGACTACGCCGACACCGCGCGCGAGACGCTGACGTCGTTCGTGACCGACTACAAGCGCTACGGCCACTTCGTCGCGGGCTACGGGCGCGCGGTCGACCTGCTGTTCCACGAACCGGTGCACGTGACGATCGTCGGTGCGCGCTCCGATGAAGCGACCCACACGCTCGCTGAGGCCGCGCTGCGTCCGTACGTCGCGAGTCGGATCGTGCAGGTCATCGATCCGGGTGAGGACGTCGATCTGCTCACTCGTTCGGGCCTCCCTGCGCCGCGGAGCGCGAGCGAGCCGCCGCGCGCGTACGTGCACCGCGGCCGCGAGAGCTACGCCGAGACGTCGGATCCGGTGCGATTGCCCGCTCTCATGACGCGCACCGAGCGCGGCAGCTGAATCGGGACGCGCGCCGAGGGCGGTGCGTGATCGCGCGTCGATCAGATTTCTGACGCGGTGCGCCGGCCTGCTTGAATACGGCGGCCACCCGCCGGCGCTGGCGGCCGGGATCGTGCTAGGATCAGTTCACGGTCATGATCATCAAGTACATCGACAAGGCTCTGGAACGAGCGCGCTACGAAGTGCTCGAAGACGGCTCCTTCTGCGCGACTGTTCCTGGATTGCGGGGCGTGGTGGCGCTCGGCCGCGGCGTGGAGGAGTGCCGCCGTGAGCTCGCGGAGGTCGTGGAAGGTTGGGTCCTCGTTCGCGTCTCGCGCGGGCTCAATGTGCCCCGGCTCGGTGGCGTGGTGATCAAGGTCCGGCGAGCGGGCTGATGCCGCGCGCGGGTCCCATCCAGCGCCGGGAACTGATCGCTGCATTACGCCGGCTCGGCTTCAGCGGGCCCTATTCGGGTGGCAAGCACGAGTACATGTAGAAGGACCAACTCGTGCTGACGATTCCCAACCCTCACCGAGGTGACATCGGTCCAAAGCTGCTCAGCCTGCTACTTCGGCAAGCGGGAATTTCACGCAAGCAGTGGGAGAAGGCCTGAACGAACGCAGCCGATCGAGTTGGAGTCACGCTCGGCGGTGAGGACGCGCCGACTCCAGTGATGCGTCGTCGGAGGACCTAGCTAGCTCCGGGTGCCGTCATTGCGCGAAACGCGCGCTTCCGCGAGCATGCGCGCTCCCGGTGGGTCCTCGTGCGCAGGATCCGCTCTCTCATGGACAGCTCGCCAAAGCCGGACAGCTCCGTCGGAGCGACGGAGCACGACTCCTTCGCCGCGCGACTGAAACAGAAGTACGGCGAAGGCGCCGATCCCGAGGTGTCGCTCGACCGCAGCGCCGACGACGCGCCGAGCGGTGCGCCCAGCGGGACCTCGAGCGAGCTGCTGCGACGGCTCGCCGATCACTCCCTCAAGGAATCGCGGTACCAACTGCTCGGCGAGATCGCGCGCGGCGGCATGGGCGCGATCTTGAAAGTCTGGGACGAGGACCTGCGTCGCACGCTCGCGATGAAAGTGATCCTCGCGAAGGGCGACGCACAAGACGACGTCGCCACGACGCCGGTCGACACGCGCACGCTCGGCCGCTTCCTCGAGGAAGCGCAAGTCACGGGGCAACTCGACCACCCCGGCATCGCTCCGGTGCACGAGCTCGGTCTCGACTCGGACGGACGCGTGTACTTCACGATGAAGCTCGTGAAGGGTCGCGACCTCAAGCAGATCTTCAACCTCGTCTTCGAGGACAAGGAAGGTTGGAACGAAACGCGCGCGCTCTCGGTGATGCTCAAGGTGTGCGAGGCGATGGCCTACGCGCACAGCAAGGGCGTCATCCATCGCGACCTCAAGCCCGCGAACGTCATGGTCGGGAGCTTCGGCGAAGTGTTCGTCATGGACTGGGGCTTGGCACACGTGATCGGCCGCAAGGACCGACACGACCTGCGACTCCGGCCCGAATTCGCTTCGTCGCTGACGTCGGTGAGGACCGAGCGGCGCGGGGAACTCGACGACGATCTGGATTCGCCGCTCGTCACGATGGACGGCGACATCATGGGGACGCCCGCGTACATGCCGCCCGAGCAGGCGCGCGGCGAGATCGAGCGGCTCTCCGCGCGCTCGGACGTCTACGCGATCGGCGCGATGCTCTACCACTTGCTCGCGCGCAAGATGCCGTACGTGCCGCAGGGCGCGCGGGTCAGCAATCGCATGATGCTTCTGTGGGTCTTGGAAGGACCACCCAAACGGCTGCACGAGCTGCGCAAGGAGATCCCGCCGGAACTCGTCGCGATCTGCGAGAAGGCCATGTCGCGCGACGCGGCCGAGCGCTATCCAAACACGCTCTCCTTGGGCGAAGACCTGCGCGCGTACCTCGAACACCGCGTCGTCAGCGCGTACGAGACCGGAACTTGGGCCGAGACGAAGAAGTGGATCGAGCGCAACAAGCCGCTCGCGGCTTCCCTCGCGGCCGGGGTGCTGGCGCTCGGGGGCGGTCTGATCGTGATGAGCTCGCTCAAGCAGCGTGCGGACACGAACGCAGCGCTCGCGGAGGAGCGCCGCGTGCAAGCCGAGACCAATGAAACCACCGCCAAGGAGCAGGAGGCGCTCGCGAAGCGCGAGAAGGCGAACGTCTTGCGACTCTCGGCATTTCAGACGCTGGACGATCTGACGCGCGAGGCGGATGTGCTCTGGCCAGCGGAGCCGGGCATGGTCCCGCGCTATCGGGCGTGGCTCGCGCGAGCGCAGAAGCTCGTGACGAAGATCCCCGAGTTTCGCGGGGCGCTCGTGGAGATCGAGCAGCGCGCGCTGCCGCAACCCGAGGACGAGCGACAGGCTGAGCTGCAGAGCCACCCGCGCCTCGCGGAGCTGGAACAGAAGCGGGCGCGGCGCCTGTGGCTGTCACGCATGCTCGGCGAAGAGCCCTGGCCCTCCGAGTCGGACACCGAGGCGGAGCTCACTTCAGAATCGTTGCCCGAGAACGTGCGCGCTTTGAACAACTTGGCGTGGAGGTTCGTGAATCCCGAGAGACCTGTGTACGGGTCGGAGGTGAAGGCCCTCTTGCTGGCACGTCGCGCAGTCGCACTCTCGACGAGCACGGACCGCGCAGCGAGCCGCAACACACTGGCTTGGGCGCTGTACAGGTCAGGCGGTCTCGATGAGGCATTGCCGGAGGCGATCGGCGCGCTGGACGGGGCGGGCGCAGCAGCAGCGGCGGAGTACGAGGAATCCGTGGTCAAACTCGAAGTCGACGTGCAGCGCTGGCGGAGCGACGCGCGAGCCGAGCGGATCGAGGAGCGTGAAGCGGCTGCGCTCGACGAGGCGGCGCTGCAGGCGGAGGTCTCGCGGCGACGCGCGTGGCGTTTCGCCGAGGACGACGATCAATGGTGGCACGCGCAGATGGAGAAACTGCTGGCGGGCCTCGAATCGTTCGCGGACGAACGAACCGGGTTGATGCGCGGTCTATCTGCCCAGCACGGCTGGGGCGTCGCGCGGCGCATGGACTTCGCGGCTTCGATCCACGAACGGAGCGTGAGCGGCCCCGACGCGGCCCGTCGCTGGTCGGAGGTGATCGAGTCGATCGCGGCGAGCGACAAGTACCGTGGCATGCAGTCGCCCATCACGCCGCAGCTCGGCCTCTTGCCGATCGGTGAGGATCCGGACTCGCGCCTGTGGGAGTTCGCGCATCTTCAGACCGGAGCGCCTGCGCGAAGGGGAGCGGACGGCAAGCTCGTGCCGTCGGAAGAGATGGGCCTCGTGCTCGTGCTGATCCCCGGTGGAACGTTCACCATGGGCGCGCAGAGCCGGAATCCAAAAGGGCCGAACTACGATCCGCAGGCGCGGTTCGAGGAGTCCCCCGTGCACGAGGTGCGCCTCTCGCCCTATTTCCTTTCGAAGTACGAGATGACGCAGAGCCAGTGGCTGCGCTGCACGGGCGCGACCCCGAGTCAGTACGGACCGGGGAGCAGCTTCGCCGGTCATCGGCACGGGTGGGTGAACCCAGTCGAGCAGGTGAACTGGTCGCAGTGTGTGGAAGTGCTGAGCAGGTCGGGGTTGTCTTTGCCCAGCGAAGCCCAGTGGGAGAACGGGTGCCGCGCAGGCACGTCGACGGCGTGGTGGATAGGAGCGGATCGTGAGAGCCTGCGCGGCCAGGTGAACCTGGCGGATCGGACGGCCGGGCTCGCAGGAGCCACTTGGCCCGGGATCAGCGACTGGCCGGACCTGGACGACGGCTGGGTAGCTCACGCGCGGGTGGGGACGCACGCGGCGAACCCGTACGGATTGCACGACGTGCACGGCAACGTCTGGGAGTGGTGCCTCGACGGTCACCACGGAGATTTCTACGGCCGGAGTCCTGAGCTCGATCCCGTCGCCCCGCTTGCCGGCACGTCCAATCGCGCGTGCCGCGGCGGCGGCTTCGGCGACTCCGCGGCACTCGCTCGCTCGGCGCACCGCGGCGACGAACCGGCCGGAAACCAGAGCGACAGCATCGGGCTGCGCCCCGCGCGCGCCGTAGAGCGCTGACTCGCCTACAGCCGCACGCTCTGCAACGCGCCCGGCACGAGGCGGACGGACGAGCGCGACACCTCTTGGCCGGCGAGGTAGAGCACGATCGTCTTCCCGCGGTCGGGCAGCGCCAGGGCCGCGGATCGGCCGTCGACGATCGGTGTGCGCTGATTCGATTCGCGACCGTTGCCGAGGAAGACGTCGATCGTGAGCTCCGCGCCCTCGCCATCGAGCACGGCCAGCTCGTCCGCGCTGGCGGGATCCGCGAGCTCGACCTGCATGTGACAGCGCTGGTCGACGACGATCGTCAGGTTCTCGATCTTGTCTTTGGGAAGCGCGGCAAACGCCGCGTTCGGATCGCTCGGATCGCCCTCGGTCTCGCGACAGTACTCGAGCGGGATCACGCTCTCGCCTTCGATCCGCAGGTACACGAGCGTCTTCGGCACGTCCTTGATCTCGAACCGCCCGTCGTCGTCGGTGACGACGCCTTCGAGCGCTTCGTGGCTGGTGCCGATCACTTCCCCGTGGAAGCGCGCCTGGAACGCGTCGCACATCGGGAAGATGCGCACGCCCACGATCGGCGTGCCCTGGTTCGACAACACGCGTCCCGCGACGCGCAGGTGCAAGGCACCTCGTGGAAGGCGCAGCTCGACGTCTTGTGCGCCTGCGCGCACCGGGCCGACTTGCACACGCAGCAGTGTCGACTCGTCGAGCGCTCGCACGCGGTATTCGCGGTCCAAGAGCCCCTCGATGCGGAAGCGTCCGTCCGAATCGCTGACGACGAAGTGCCAGGACTCGCCCTCGGCGCCGGCCAGGATGTTCTCGACGTGCGCTGCGCCTTCACCGAGCGCACCGAACAGCGTCGCATCGGCGATCCACACGCGCGCGCCGGCGAGCGGCTTGCCGTCCGTGCCGATCACGCGGCCGGCGATGTCGAGCGGCGTGCGCGTCAGCCGCAGCGTCACGAACGCCGGCCAGTCGGGCTGCCCCGCTTTCATCGGCGCATCGAAGCGCTCGGCTTGCAGGCCGCGCTGCACCGCGATCAGCGTCGTCGGAATGACGTCCATGCGGCGGTTCATCGATCGCTCCGCGTTGATATCGAAACCGAACGCTCCGTCGTCGTCGGTCTCCGTCGAATCGATGCCGAACGAAACGTGCGCACCGGGCAGCGGCTTGGCGTCGGGCCCGAGCACACGGCCGCGCACCCAACCGTCGGTCGTCCGCGGACGGATCAGCGTGATGAGCAGTGCGCGATCGCCGATCTCCGGCGCGGGCTCGTCGAACTCGTCGAAGCCGGCCAAGGATGCGCGCAGTCGCGCGGCATCGACCGCCGGCGCCTCGTCGATGGCGAAAGCACCCGAAGCATCCGTCACGGCACTCCACTGTCCGGTGATCGAGCGGTCGAGCACTTCCCGGAAACGCGTGCGGAAATCGTCATCGATCTCCAACGCGACGCGGACGCCTGGGAGTGGAAAGCCCTGTTCATCTACGACGCGACCCGCGAGCGGAATGCGTCGCGCGACGATCACGACCGGGTCGATCTTCGCCGCGCCCGTTCCGATCATGCCCGCGAGCACGGTGGTGAGCGCTGGATCGGCAGTCACGATCCGGCCTGGTTCCCGCGGCGCGGGAAGCTCGAACAGTCCGCCGACTCCGCTGGTCAACGGCAGTGCGTCGTCGAGCTGCTTGCCGTCGCTCACGAGAGCGAGCGCGACGCCGGCGGCGGGCCCCCCACGTTGGTCGAGCACTTTGCCGCGCACGAGCGCCGCGACCGCAGCGACCTTCGCCGACGCAGGAGCCGAGCCGACTTCGTCGTTGTTCGAGGCCGCGACTTCACGAGCGGCTCCGGACGCGGCGACCTCGAGCTCCGTGGGAGTCGATGTGGAATCCGAGAGTGCAGACGACTCTGCTGCCGACGCGCGGACTGCCGTCGGCGCCGGCGACTCTTGCACGACCATCCAGATCGCGAGCACACCGACGATGGACAGACCGGCGAGCGTGAGCTTCAACTTCGTACTCATCAGGATCGTTCCGAGTGCGGACGGTGAAAGAGCCCAGGGCCGATCCGCAAGCGGTCCCAAGAGCACCAACCAAGCCCGTCTGTCTCCCCCACGACTCGCGTCGAGCCGCACGCGCAAGCGCTCGATGCCGCGCGCGATCCGCGTGTGCACCGTTTCGACGGGGACGTCGAGCTCGCGAGCGATCTCGCGTGGCGAACGTTCCTCGAAGAAACGCATCAGGATCACCGTGCGGTACGGCTCGTTCAGCGTGAGCACCGCGTCGACGATCTCGCGTTGCATGGCCGCGCGAAGAAGACGCTCGTCCGCCGCCGGCTGCGCTTCCGTGCGCGCAACGCACTCTTCGCGAGCTCGCCGTCGCGCGGCTCCTCGGGCGTCTTGTCGCGCGAAGTTGCGCAGCACGCTCGCGAGCCACTGGCGCAGCGGCCGGTCGGTCGCGGGCCGGTGCTCGAGCGCCGCCAGCCAGGTCGATTGCGCAAGGTCGTCGGCCGCGTTCGGATCGCGGACGAGCCGACGCGCGAGGTCGCGGAGCCAGCCGGAATGCTCGAGGACACCCTCGAGCGGCATGGAGAGATTGGAATCGGTCATGATCGGCACCGTCCACATGCCGGGGCCGGATCCGACTCTTCAACTTTCCCGCGCAAATGTTGCGGGAGAAGTGCGAGAAACCGTTCGCGCCGGCCCTACTCGCGGCGCATCGCACGCGTCGGCCGCATCGTCGCGGCGCGCAAAGCCGGCCACGCCCCGCCGAGCAAGCCCAGGATCAGGGAGAAGGTCACCGCGGTGATCAGCACCTCGGGCGTCACGCGGAACGCGAACGCGACCTCGGTGAACGTCTGGAAGTTCATCGTTCCCGTATCGACTCCGCCGATCGGCAGCGTCAACAAGCAACCGACGAGCCCGCCGATCAGCCCGAGAAGCAGCGCCTCGAACATGAACGAGACGAAGATCGCCAGCGGCCGAAAGCCGAGCGCGAGCAGGATGCCGATCTCGTGCGTGCGCGCGGCGAGCGCGGCGAGCATCGTGTTCGTCGCCGTGAACACGGCGGCGATGCCCATGATGAACGCCAAGAAGTAGCCCAGTCCTTTGAGCACGCCGGACAGCATCTCGGTCTGCGACATCAAGTACTCGCGCTCGGTCATCACCTTGCTGGGCACCTGAGGATCGCTCTCCATGCGCGTCTTGAACTCGGCGAGGTCCGTCGTCGGCTTCAGTTTCGCGACCACGCGGTTGAAGACCGGCCGCTCGAGCGCTTCGGCCATCCGATCGCGATCGCCCCAGATCTCCGACGCGTACGGTCCGTCGTGCTCGAAGATGCCGACGACGCGGAACGGCGTCGTGTTGAACTGGATGACGTCCCCGAGCTGGCAGTTCTGAACGCGGTCCGTGAGCTTGCGGCCGACCATTACCTCATCCGTGCCGGGCGTCATGCGACGGCCTTCTCGCATGCGCAGCGCGTCCCCCACGACCTCGAAGCTCATCGGCTGCACGCCGCGCACCGGCACGTTCGTCTCGCCTCCGTCGAGCTTGAACCGTCGTACCGCGAGGTAGCTCTCGCCGGAGACGAGCGGGTGACCGGCCTCGTTCAACGCGAAGTCCGGCAGCGTCTTCATCATGGTCTGCACGCGCTCGAGCGTGAAGATGCTGTCGCCCTCGCTCGTCGAGCCGGGTCTCAAAAAAACGATGATGTCGTCGTGGCCGCTCTTGCTGAAGAGCGTCTCGAACCCCTGTTGCAGCGCGAGCACGCCGGACAGCACAGCCACGGTCGCGCCGACGCCGAGCACGGTGAGCAGCGTCGCCGAGCGGCGGACGAACAAGCTGCGCGTGTTGTAGGAGAAGGGAACGAGTGCCATGTCAGGCCGTGGCACGCAGTGCCTGGATGACGGGTAGGTTCTTGGCGTTCAGCGCGGGCACGATGCCCGCGAAGAGCCCGGTTCCGAGCGTGACTAGAAGGCCGGCGAGCATCACGTCGTTCGTCACCGCATACCCTGGGAACATCGTGCCCAGGAATTGGACGAACAACGGCTCCATCGCCTTCGCGAAGCCGACGCCGATCAGGCCCCCGATGCCGCACAGGAGGAGCGACTGGATCATCAGCACGCCGAACACGCGGCCGTCCGTGAATCCCAGTGCCTTGAGCACGCCGACGTCGCGCGTCTGCTCGCGCGCGGCCATCAGCATCGTGTTGATCGCCGCGAGCAGGATGGCGAGCATCACACCGCTGCCGATCGACCCGACGAAGAGCGGCACGTTGCCGATCATCGACACGAACTGCGCCTGGAACTCCGCTTCTGTCGTGGTCTGCACGCGCTGCGGGCCGTTCTCGTAGAGCGCGTCGATCTCCGACATCATCGCCGTGTGATCGGCGCCGGCGCGGGTCTTGAGCACGTAGAGGCCGGCTCCACGCGGACCCTCGGCGTCACCGGACTCGAGCGCTCGGTCGAGATACGCATCGTGGAAGAAGAGCGTGCTCTGGTCGACGTTGGGCTTGCTCGACTCGTAGATCCCCGCGACCTTGAACTCCCACGCTCGGCCGTCGCGACGCTGGAAGATCGTGGGGATGATCGGAATCGTGTCACCGACCGCGAATCCGAAGCGATCCACGAGGCCCTTGCCGATGAGGCACGACGTGCGCTCCTTCTGGAACGTCTCGTTCGAGCCGTCGATGATCGTGATCTCGGGATAGCAATCGAGCAGCGTGTCCGCGTCGGTCGCGAACTGCCCGAAGAAGTTCTTGGGCTCCTGGTAGATGCCGCCGAACCAATTCCAGCGGCAGACGTTCTCGACGCCGTCGACCTGACGCAGCTTCGCTTCGTACGACTCGGGGAGGTACACGAACAGGCTCACGGACGACTGAACGATCAGGCGATTGATCGCCGAGGCGCGCACGCCGGCGTCGAGCGAGACGACGAGCGATCGCAGCACGCACAGGAGGAACAGCGCCACCGCGATCGAGCCCACGGTCAAGAGCGCGCGGATCTTGTGCTTGAAGAGGTTCTTCAGAACCAGGCGCAGCGGGGGCATCGGAGCAAGGCTAACGGTCTGACGCCCGACCGGCCAGAGAAGGACATTCAAGCGCACGAGCACGTGGAGCCGGCATCCTGCCCCTGTCGATCCCGAGAGGGTCGGCGCGTCCTCCGAGCGCAGGTCGAGGCTCGCCCACAAGGACTTCGGCGTCGCGTTCAGGCTCGCGTGGTGGCCGACCTTTGGAGAGACGCACGTCACGCAACATGTGCTCGTGCCGCTTCAAGGCGTACTGCCAGTTCTCGATCTGCGCGTCGCCGGGGAGCAAGAGCTTCGTCCGCCCGATCGTGAACACGAGGATCAAGCTCGTGTTGTCGATCGCCTCGTCCACCGTGCGCACGACCTCGAGGATCTGGTCCGAGCGCAGGCGGTCGAGACGCTGGGCGCGAAAGCGGGTTGGCGGAGAGGCTGCGCGGTGCGGTCTCACCGCCGCCGGCCTGAGACCGCCACTTCGGGGATGTCGGGGCCCGGGATCGAGCACTCTCGGCGCGCCCGTCGATATGTCCAATGTGGACATAACCGGCCATGCATGGTACGAGGAGAATATGAACG
Organism: Planctomycetota bacterium; assembly: GCA_031363505.1. GTDB lineage: Bacteria > Planctomycetota > UBA1135 > UBA1135 > JANLUN01. Next base: position 11,557 of record JANLUN010000514.1, read on the forward strand.
TGCACCTGACACCCGAGCTGAAAAAGCTGGTCGAGGACGAGGTGGCGACAGGACTCTACGGCTCGGCGAGCGAGGTCATCCGAGAGGGTCTTCGTCTCCTGGTCGAGGAACGCCGTTGGCGCGAAGAGGTGCGGCGCAAGATCGCCGAAGGCGTGGCCCAGGCAAAGGCCGGCCAGGTCGTGGACGGCGCGGATGTCTTTCGCGAGGTCCGGCAGTTGAGCAAGAAGCGCCGCAACCGGAAGGGATGAGCGGATTCGTCTTCACCCAGTCAGCACGCCGCGACCTCATCGAGATCTGGGAGTTCATCGCCCGCGACAACATCGATGCCGCCGATGGCCTCATCGAACAGATCGAGACTGCGGCCCAAATGCTGGCGGAGCTTCCCCACGTCGGTAGAGAACGGTCGGAGCTGACGAGCGAGCGCGTACGGTTCTGGCGGGCGGGCGCCTACCTGCTTGTCTACTTGTCCCATTCGCGCCCGCTCCAGATCGTGCGGGTTCTGCACGGCGCGCGCGACGTGCGCAGTTTCCTCTGAATCGGTGCTCGCACCGAGCGTTCACACATCGGCGCCGCCCGCCTCTTCATCGAATTAGCGCCGACCCTCCAGCGACGGCGGCATGCACGTCATCTCATGCGCCGCGAGTGGATCGTCGTGCGCGTCCGCGAGAGCCAGGCACCGATGATCTCGAACGACGGGTTCTCGGTCGTCGCACCGATGAGCAAGGGAAGGACATCTGGTTGCGGGATCTCGGGCCGACTAGCATTCCCGCCCCCATGAGCCGCAGGCATCTCGTCACCGGCGCCGCCGGCGTGATCGGATTCGAACTCGTTCGGCAATTGTGCGAGGCCGGCGACACGGTCGTCGCGGTCGACATCGGGATCAAAGGCGGGCTCGCCGATCTCGAGAAGCTCGCGCGCGAGCACGCCGGACGATTGAAGCTGCTCAACGTCGACGTGGCGCGCGGGCTCGGGAAGATCGCCGACGAAGCGCGCTTCGACGCGGTCTTCCATCTCGCCGCGATCGTCGGCGTGAAGTACGTCACGGATCACCCGTACGAGACGCTCGACGTCAACTTGCGCAGCACGCTGAATGTGCTCGATCGCGCGATCGCCGACCGCACGGGCGCCGTCGTGTTCGCGTCATCGAGCGAGAACTACGCCAGCACGGTGGACGCGGGACACGCGAGCGTTCCGACCTCCGAATCCGTCACGCTGTCGATCGACGACATCGCGCTCCCCCGCTGGTCGTACGCAGCGAGCAAGATCGCAGGCGAGTCGGCGGTCTTCGGCGCCGCGCGCCTCGGCGGCTTCGCACCGCTCGTCATCCGCTTTCACAACGTCTACGGCCCGCGCATGGGGCCGACGCACGTGATCCCCGAGTTCTTGGTGCGCTGCCGCGAGCGCGTCGATCCGTTCCCGGTGTACGGTCCCGAGCAGACGAGATCGTTCCTCTACGTCGAGGATGCCGCGCGAGCGCTGCGGCTCGTGCTCGACGCGGGTCTCGCCGGTCCCGCGACGAACGGCGGCATTTACAACGTGGGGACGGGTGTCGAGACGCGGATCAGCGATCTCGCCAAGCTCGTGTTCGACGTGACGGGACACCGTCCGCGCGTCGACTCGAAGCCCGCCCCGCCGGGTTCCGTCGCGCGTCGAGTGCCCGACGTGACAAAGCTCTCCGCGCTCGGTTTCAAGCCGAGCGTGTCGCTCGAAGACGGGCTTGCTCGCTGCTGGCTCGCGTGACGGAACCGTGCGCGCAGCGCATTCACCTCCCGGTCGGAACGGCGCGATCGCCCTTGCGCTCGATGTTCAGCAGCTTGCCTTTGTCGAGGTGCACGATCGTCGCTGCGCGCTCCGCTGCGTGCGGGTCGTGCGTCACCATGAGAATCGTCTTCTTCAACTCGGCGTTGAGTTTCTGCAGCAGATCGAGCACCTGGCCGGCCGACGCGCGATCGAGGTCGCCCGTCGGCTCGTCGGCCAGGATCAACTTCGGATCGGTGACGAACGCCCGCGCGATCGCCACGCGTTGCTCCTGACCGCCGGACAGTTGCGACGGGCGGTGTCGCGCGCGGTCCTCGAGGCCGACGAGCTTCAGCGCGTACTCGGCGTGCTCGCGGCGCTCGTGGCGCGAGAGGTTCGTGAGCAGGAGCGGCAGCTCGACGTTCTCCACCGCCGTG
>JANLUN010000524.1:0-1666 GCA_031363505.1 Planctomycetota bacterium
CGCCCGCGCCGCTCGTCGATCGACGAGTCTCGCTGGAGGAGCCCCCCACACATGTTCGATAACCGCCTCGTCCTCGCCGTCATCGCCGCGTCGCTCGCCGCCGCTTGTATGGTCGCCACAGAAAAAACCAAGACACCGTCCACGACGAATCCGCTCCTTCCCAAGTGGTCCGGCCCTCACGGCGGCGTGCCGCCGCTCGACGCCGTGCGCGTCGAGCACTTCAAGCCCGCGCTCGAAGTGTCGATGGACGAGTTCCTCGCCGAGATCGACACGATCGCGAACAACTCCGCCAAGCCCGACTTCGAGAACACGATCGCGGCGATGGAGCGCTCGGGACGGACGTTCGATCGCGTGCAAACGGTGTTCGACATCTTCCAGTCGACGATGAACACGTCCGAGTTCCAAGTCGTCGAGAACGAGATGGCGCCGAAGCTCGCCGCGCTGTCGGACAAGATCATCCAGAACGAGAAGCTCTTCGCGCGCATCAAGGCCGTGTACGACGTGCGCGAGAAGTCGAACTTGACGCCTGAGCAGCAGCGCCTCGCGTGGCTCGTCTACACGAACTTCGTGCACGCCGGCGCGCAGCTCGATGCGAAGGGCAAGGCGCGCATGTCGGAGATCAACCAGAAGCTGGCCACGCTTTTCACGAGCTTCAGCCAGCACCTCCTCGCCGACGAGGGCGGGCACATGCTCGTCCTCGACAGCGAAGCGGACCTCGCCGGACTGCCCGACTCGCTCAAGACCGCGGCCGCGAACGCCGCGGAGTCGCGCGATCTCAAAGGCAAGTGGGCGATCCTGAACACGCGCTCCAGCATGGAGCCGTTCCTGACGTACTCGTCGCGCCGCGATCTGCGCGAGAAGGTGTGGCGCACGTACTACAGCCGCGGGAGCAACGGCGACGCGAACGACACCAAGCAGATCATTCCGGAGGTGCTCATGCTGCGCGCCGAACGCGCGAAACTCCTCGGCTTCGCGACGCACGCGCACTGGCGCCTCGACGACACGATGGCGAAGACGCCCGAGCGCACGCTCGCGTTGATGGAAGCCGTGTGGAAGCCGGCCGTCGCACGCGTTCATGAGGAGGTCGCCGATATGCAGGCCATCGCCGACAAGGAAGGAGCCGGGATCACGATCGAAGCGTGGGACTACCGCTACTACGCCGAGAAAGTGCGCAAGAGCAAGTTCGACCTCGATCAGAACCTCGTCTCGCAGTACCTGCAGCTCGACAAGATGCGCGAGGCGATGTTCTTCGCCGCGGGCGAGCTCTTCGGGCTGAAGTTCAAGCGCGTGTCGGGTATCCCGATCGTCGAGCCGGACGAGCAGGTCTACGAAGTCACCGACGCGAAGGGCAAGCACATCGGCCTGTGGTACTTCGACCGCTACGCGCGCCAAGGGAAGCGCTCAGGCGCGTGGATGAACGCGTACCGCAAGCAGGAACGATTCGCGGGCGACATCTCGACGATCGTGTCGAACAACACGAACTTCGTGAAGGGCAAGGACGGCGAGCCGGTGTTGATCAGTTGGGACGACGCGACGACGCTGTTCCACGAGTTCGGCCACGCGCTGCACGGCCTCTTGTCGAACGTGAACTACCCGTCGCTCTCCGGTACCTCGGTGTTCCGCGACTACGTCGAGTTCCCGTCGCAGGTGCTCGAGCGCTGGCTCG
>JANLUN010000540.1:0-10154 GCA_031363505.1 Planctomycetota bacterium
CTACTTGGAACTAGGGAGCCACATCGCGCAACGCGCTTCTTCCCTAGTGCGTGCGTTCGAAGTCGCCTAGTGGCACGCATCGTGCTCTGGACCGATCGGTCATGGCCATTCGAAATACTGCTCATTGTGAACTGACTGCGCGAAGTGAGCGTGGCCGCTACACACATACAGGAGGGCTCTCATGTTGAGCTGGTCGCTAACGTTCTTGGTCGTTGCGCTCATCGCCGCACTACTTGGTTTCACGGGTATTGCGGGATCGGCGGCGGGGATCGCAAAGATCCTCTTCTTCGTCTTCCTCGTGCTGATGCTCATCTCGTTCATCACGGGACGACGCGGACGCGGTGTGACGTGAGCTCGCTCGCACGCTCGACCCTCGAGCGTGGCGAGCTCCATTCCCTTCTACCGAATTGCGGTCGAGCCTGAATTCGAACACAAGGAGTTGCTATGAGTTCCCAACGCGTTCTTGGACTGGTTCTCTTGGTCGTCGGATTGATCCTGCTCGTCTTCGGATTGAATGCAACGGACTCGGTCGCCGACTCCCTCAAGGAAGGTATGACCGGTCGGTACACCGACAAGACCATGTGGTATCTCATCGGAGGAGCTGCGGCCGCGATCGGCGGTGTCGCAATGGCGTTCTTCGGTGCGGGCCGCAAGTTGAGCCACTGATCGTTGATCCCCTCCGCTCGTCGCAGACGAGATGGAAGTGGCGGAGTATGCGGACGCGCGGCCCGAGCACACTCGAGCTGCGCGCTCGCGTTTGCAGCACAGGTTTCATTCGTCGATCCGGATGGACAAGCGCGGGTGAGCGCGGGTGCGGGGCCACTCTGGGCTCCGGGAAGCCACTGACAGCAGCGCGAGGGCGCCGGCAAATCGACACGCTCACCGCCCCGCAAGTCCGCCTCGACTGTTAAGCTGGGCGCGTCCGTCGCCATCGGTCGCCCTCAACTCGCGATACAACCGGGCTTCCATGATTCCGTGGACTTCCGATGTCGATAGCTTCAATCGGCCGCGGTCGGGAGCATGCTCTCGGCCGCGGCCACTTCCTTAAGTTCCCCCACATCTACCGGCGCGCACATGCCCGCGTTCCTCGCGATCGATTGGTCAGGTGCCATCGCGGGCATTCGACGCAAGATGTGGATCGCGGAGGTCGTCGCAGGACGCCTTGTGCGCGTCGAATGCGGTCGAGACCGCGCGGAGATCGTCGATCATCTCGTCGAGCGCGCTGGACGCGATCGTGATCTCGTAGTCGGACTGGACTTCGCGTTCGCGTTTCCCCGCTGGTTCGTCGAAGCGCAAGGATGCACGCGCGCGACAGAGCTTTGGCGAGTCGTCGAGCGCGACGGCGACACGTGGCTCCGTGATTGTGCCCCGCCGTTCTGGGGGCGCACAGGTCGTCGCCGACCGCCGCCGGACGCCGCGCGTGCGATGTACCGCGTCACCGAAAGCGACACGGTCACGGCGCACGGCGTGCGACCCAAGTCGACGTTTCAAGTCGGCGGTGCCGGCGCGGTCGGCACCGGTTCCGTGCGCGGGATGCCGTGGCTCACTCGATTGCGTGAGCACGGCTTCGCGATCTGGCCGTTCGATCCTCCGCGCCGTCCGGTCGCGCTCGAGATCTACCCGCGCGACCTGACCGGCCGCATCAACAAGTCGAGTGCGATCGCGCGCCGTTTGTTCTTGGCGCGGGAGTTCGCCGACCAAGATCCGGCGCTCCTCGAGCGCGCGGCGTCGAGCGAAGACGCGCTGGATGCTGCGGTATCGGCGCTGCGGATGTCGCAGCACTCGAAGGCCTTGGACCAGCTCTCGGCCTCGAAGGATCCCATCGAGCAGATCGAAGGCCGTATCTGGCGGCCGCCTCCCTCGGCGTGAGCGCCGCTCGCGCGGAGTAGACTCTCTTCGTGAAGCGGCACGAGAGCCTTCGACCTCTCTCGCGTGACCATCACCACGGTCTCGTCGAGGCGCGCGCGCTGCGCTGGGCCCTGTCCGGCCGCGCGGGCACATTGCGCAGCGTTCGAGCGAGCGTCCTCGCGACGTGGAAGCGGCTCTTGTCCGCGCACTTCGACGACGAGGAGCGCTGGATCCTCGCGTTGATCCCCGACCAGGCCGATGCTCGGCGACTCCGCGCCGAACACGACGAGTTGCGCAGGCTCCTCGGAGCGCTCGCGCATACGAGCGAACAGTCCGAGCCCGATCGAGACTTGCTCGGCGCGATCGCGACCCTCCTCGACGATCACATCCGTTGGGAAGAAGGGCATCTGTTCCCGGCCATCGAAGCCACGGCGAGCGCGGCGGCGCTCTCGACGTTGGGTCGACAGCTCGCGGATCGCCGGGCGAACACTCCCGCGCCCGATTAGCTCTCGACGATGCGGCTCCGCTGCCGATCGTCTATATACATGGAGAGCGACGTGAGATCGCGTGTCATGAAACGCTTGCGCACCGTCTGTCTTTCCAGCGCGCTCGGGTTGATCGTTTTGGCGTCGGTGGCTGCAGGGCAACAACTCTCGAAGCCTCCCCCGCTGCCGAGCGGCTACCAACGGGAGCTCGACGCGCGCACCGAACTCGAACGCGCAGAGGAGCTGGCGAGGAACAGCCGCTACGCCGACGCGCAGCGCGCGTACAAGAAGCTCGCGGAAGAGTATTCCGGCACCGCGGCCGGAGTGATCGCCGCGCGCCGGTCGGCTCAAAGCGCGTTCCTCGGCAGCAGCGACGTCGTCCGACAGGGGCCCTCGTCCAATCGAGTCGACGTCGTGTTGATGGGCGACGGCTACGAACTCGATCACCTGAAGGCATTCGAGAAGCTCGCCGCCGACGCGCCCCCGATCTTCGAGCGCCAAGACACGTTCCGCGAGTACTACTCGTACTTCAATTTCATCCGCGCCGATCTGGTCAGCGCGGACCCCGGCGTCGACGGTTTCGGCCGCGAATTCGATACCGCCCTCGGGGGGTACACGCGCGGCACGATCGAGGGACACGTCGCCGTCGATCCCGAACGCGTGCGCGCGATGCTGCGCGAGTTCCCCGACCACGACGATCTCGCAATCGCGTTCGTTCGCCGCGGCGTGCTCGGAACCGGCGGTCTAGGAGTCGCGACCGTGGGCGGCATGGATGCGAAAGTGCTGATCCACGAGTTCGGCCACGCGTTCGCGGGCCTGTACGACGAGTACACGAAAGCGAACTACGAGCAGCACGTCGCGCAGCCGATCCCGTCCGGCACACGCGGGATCAACGTGGCGGGAACCGAGGATCCCAAGCAAGTCCCGTGGGCGCACTGGATCGCCGCGCGGCATCCGAGCATCGGCGTGTACCAAGGTGCAGCCGGGCAGGTGCGCGACGCGTGGAAGCCGACCGCCAGCGGCTGCGTCATGGACGACGGTGAGTTCTTCTGCCCGGTGTGCCGCGAAGCGCTCGTGCTGCGCATCTATTCGTTGGTCGATCCGATCGACAGCGCCAATCCGGAGCCTCACGCGTTCGGCTCGAAGGAAGTGCTCGTGCTCACCGGTGCGCCGGTCGAGATCCAAGTGCGCGTGATGAAGCCGGCGAGTCACAATCTCGAAGTGCGCTGGTGGGTGCTTCCGCCGGAGCGATTGCCGCACAGCGCCGCGCCCGGCGACAGCGCTCGCGACGACACGGGACGACGCTGGTTCGATCGGCGCGAACGCGGACGGCTGTCGAAGATCGTCGACCGGCCGCGCGTGACGAGCCGCAACAATTCATCCGGCGTCCACACGCTCCGCCTGTTGCGTTCCGAGATGGAGCAAGGGCGCTACCGCGTGATCTGCCGCGTGCGCGACACGACGCGGCTGCGCGACGAGGAGTGGCCGTGGGTGCTCAAGGACGAGCAGGGCGTGCTCGAATCCGAGCGCGCGTGGTGGGTGTACGTCGAGTGATCCACTCTCACGCGGTGCGCCAGCGCGAGGAGACGCGCCGGACCGCGAGCACCGCGAGTGAACCACCGACGAGCGCGGTGAGCAGCCACTCGAGCGCGCGCACGAATGCGTGATCGATCGTCTGCTCCCCTTTCGACGCGGCTGCGTCGACTACGCGTTCGACGGCAGGGAGCTGGGTGTCGATCGCGTGGATGGTGGCCTGCAGCTCGCGCGCGAGCACGGTGAAGCGCTCCGCCGCCGCTCCGTATTCGGTGACGTCGAACGGCCGGGCGGGCTCCGAGGGCGGCCTCTGAACGGCATCCTCGGCGGCTGACTCGGCGGCCTCGCGCGCGAGAAACGCGTCGAGGGTCTTCACCGTCTCCGTCAAGGACTTCGACAGCGCGGTGCCGGACTCGAGCGCGCGATGCGTGTTGCCGAGCACTTCGTTGAGCGGCGGGCCGCTCGCCTCCAGATCCTTGAGCAAACCCGCTCGCTGCGCGTCGATCGCCGCGGAAAGCTGCGCGATCGCCGCCTCGCGCTCGGCGCTGATCGCCGCCGGCAGTTTCTCCGCGGTCGCTGCGATCGAATGCGCCGCCTGCGAGACGCGCTCCACGCTCTCGACCGCGCCGCTGACTTGCGGCTCGCGCAGCGTGCTCTGCGTCAGCAGCTCGATGCGCGCGGACACGAGATCCGGCATGCGCTGGAAGTAGTACACGGAGCGTTCGCCTAGTTGGCGGGCCCGCGCGACCTCCCGCATCGCCGGTTCCAGTCCCGCCAACGGATCGATGGAGAAGAGGTCGCCGAGACTGCTCCGCCGATCGCTGTCGTTCACGAGCTTTCCGAAGTTGGGGAGCTGCGCGATGTTGGCCGTTCGATTCTTCGGGTCGCCATCGAGCCACTTCTGAATCACCGCCCGCGCGTCAGCGATCTGCTCCTTCGTCAAGCACTCCTCTGCAACTGCCCACGCGGCCGTGTCGAGGTTCGACAGCGCATCGCGCATCGGCTGATCCGCTTCGCCCCAGCGTTTGACGTGCACGCTCTCGTGCGCGCGGTGGAAAGCGCCGATCATGACGATCGTGTCGAAGAGTGCCTCGTACGGCTGCGGCCCCGAAGCGAGCCGCCAAGCGATACCGCAGTAGTCGACTCGCCAGAGCAGCGCTTGCGACGTGGCCTCCGGCGAGTCGGCGAGACGCGCGAACTCGGCGGTCGCCTGCGTGATGTCCGCAGCGAAGACGTCCGCGAAGCGCATGAGTCTCGCGCTGACGGCATCCAGATCGGTGCGGCCGGCGCTCGAAGGCTTGCCGGTGACCGCCGAGGCGACGTCCCCCGGCATTTTCGTGACGGTCCTGAACAGACCACAACTGCTCGACGCGAGTGTTCCCGCGACCAGCGCGGCGATGGACACGACGAACCGTTTTTTGCGCTCCGACATCTCGATCCCAACCTCCGGAGAGATTCAACCTTCTCCGAACCTCGATTCCGAGCGTCTTGATCCGAGCGCTTCGACAGTCGATCGTCGTCAGCGAACACCGACGACGATTCGAACCTTGTTGACGAATCGGACGCGTCCGTCCGCTCTGGCGTGGCGCGCGGCCTCGGTCGCGACGCACGCCCACACGCGCGCTTGATCGTCCGGGGAACGGCCGTCGAGCTCCCGCTTGAGCGAGCCCGAGATCTCTTGGAGGAAGCGGACGTACTCCGCGCTCGACGCATACGACATCGTCACATTGCGCTCTTCGCTGACGACGTCCACGAATGCCGCGCGCGAGTAGAGCTCCTCCAGCGCACCCGGACGTCCGAGTCGCAAAGGACCGGGTGCATCCGCGGACGGCGGGGGCGTACCGAGCTCACGCCGCGCGACCTGGATGGGAATCGCGATGAACGGAACTTGGTCTTCGGTGCCCCACACGGCCGCGACGAAGCGCGCGCCGGGACGAAGCGACCGTCGCACCGATTTCACCGCTGCGAGCGGATCGAGGAACAGCATCACGCCCCAGCGGCACAGCGCCGCATCGAAGAGACGTGCGTCGAAATCGAGCTCCTGCGCATCGGCCTCGCGGAACAAGACGTTCGAGAGACCCGCTTCGATCGCACGCTCGCGCGCCAGCACGAGCATCTGCGGCGCGAGGTCTGTTCCGAGCACGAGTCCTTTCGCCCCGACTCGGCGCGCCGCTGTGAGCGCCGGTTCGCCGATGCCGGTCGCAACGTCGAGCACGTCGCTGCCGGCGCGAATCCCGGCCAGCTCGACCATGCGTTTGTTGAGCGACTGCGCGCCCTCTTCGAACGTCGGCCACCACTTGCGCCAACCGGTAGCGACCGACCCCCACAGTTCGCGTTGCGCGATCGTGAACTGCCGCGGGTCGATCGGCACGGGGCTCATAGCTGGCGCACCGTGCCGAAGAGGACCGAGCCTTGGATTGCGTGCGCGACCACGCCGTGTCCGTTCCCGTTCCAGTGATAGTCCGTCGGAAACTCGAACCGAGAACCGTCGCGTCGATGCTGATCGATGAACGAGCGCTGCAAGTCGACGACCTCGTAGCCGAGGGCTCGCGCCTTCGTCATGAAGTGGTCGCGCATCGTCGCGAAGTAGCTTTGGCTCGCCGCTTCGAGCGCCTTCTCGTCGTAGAGCTCCGGTCGCATACCGTCGAGCACGAACAGGATCCGCGTGCTGGGCAGGCCGCTCTTCTCGGGGAGCAGCTTCAAGAAAGTGTCGATCACTTCGTCGGATTGCGCCAGTCGCTCGGGCGTGACCAGCCCCCAGGTGTTCCCCACGAACGTTTCCGTGCCCTCCGGCGCCGCGCGACCGAAGATCGCGCGCCGCGCCGCTTTGATGCGCGTCGCGAGCCTCAGGTTCAAGTTGACGTACCGCACAAGCGCCGACGCATACACGATCCGACCCAGCGCGCCCGGCTCGAAGTCGAAGCGGTGCAGCTCGAGCTCGCCGCGTTGGTTCGGGATGAAGTGGTTCTGACCCGGGCAGATGCTGACGCTGGCCAAGCTCTCGTCGAAATCGTTGCCGACGACCGAGATGACGAGCGCATCGGGCGCGTACTTGTCGCGCGCGTACTCTGCCCACACGAGGTACTGCGAGAGCGGCGCACCCGACGCGGCGAAGCTGTACACGCGCGCGCGTCCTTCGAGCTCCGTCGCGAGGCGCGCCTGCACCGTCTCGCGGTAAGGAACCATCGCGGCCTCGATGAACGAGTCGCCGATGACGGCGAGGAGCGGCAGTTTGTCCCGTTCGACGTAATCGCGATCGTTGACGAAGCCGTCGTTGTTGATCCGGCCCTTGTTCGCGACCGCGAAGTTCCAGTCGCGCGAGAACACGAACGAGTGATCCGGCTCGTATCGGAACACGGGATGGTCCGCGTTCACTTCCTGCGGACGCAGCGGCGTGCTCACCGGCATGAAGCGCAGCGCGACCTCGGCGACGAGGAGCGTGCCCGCGAGGCCGAGGCCGAATGCGAAGAGGCGCGAGCGGCGTTTCTTGGCCGTCATTCTGTGTCTGGGCCGGTGGTCAGGTGCGCAGGCGGCATCAGTTCGCGCGCGGAGTAAGGATCAGTATCGACGATCGACCGACGTTGTCCAACTGACACCTAGGGAGCATGCACGGAATTCCGTAGTCTGAATCGTCGAGCACGATCGCCTCGATGAGCACATTCCAGATCGTGCCGCCTCCTACAACGCCTCGATCCTCACGATGAGCCTTCCGAAACCGCTGCGTCGAGTCGTCGCCGTGCTCGCCGGCGGCCTGATCGCGCTCTTGCTCGGCGAGATCGCGCTACGCGTCTACAACCCGGTCAACCTGCGGCTGCGCGGCACGACGCTCGTCCTGCCGACGAACCGCCGCTACGTGTTCAAGAACCCGAACGCGACGAAGCTCGATCCCGTGGTCGAGGTCGTCCGCAACGACCTCGGGTTCCGCGGTCCGCCGCAGCCGCCGGACTTCGAGAAACGCTTGACGATCATCGCGATCGGCGGATCGACGACCGAGTGCTTGCACCTCGCCGAGGACAAGACGTGGCCCGCCGTTTTATCGCACGCGCTCGACGAGAAGTTCGACGACGTGTGGGTCAACAACGCCGGACTCGACGGGCACTCGACGTTCGGGCACATCCAGCTCGTGCGTCAATTGATCTTGCCGCTCAAACCCGACTACGTGCTGCTCATGGTGGGCATCAACGACATCGATCGCGGCGACTTGAATCAGTACGACCAAGGCATGCTGACCGAGTACCAGAGCTTCAAGCAGAAGCTCATCAGCGGCAGCGAGCTCCTGTCGACCGTGCAAGCGATCTGGCGGACCTCACGCGTGCAGGACCTCGGCCTCGGCCACGAGTTCGAGCTCAACGTCGAGACCGCCAAGGCCGGACACGACGATCCGACGATCGCCGCGAAGTACATCAGCGATCAACGCGATCGCCTCGCGGTGCACTACGCGGAGCGCTTGCGCCTTCTCGTTCACGACACGCGCGCCGCGGGCATCGAGCCCATCTTCATCACGCAAACGTGTCTCTTCGTCGACGCGACGGACGTCGCGACCGGCCGACCGATCGGCCCGCTCAAGTTCGGCGGCTGGACCGCGGCGACGCGCGGCCAGGCGGTCGAGGTCTACAACGAGACGACGCGCGCCGTGGCGAGCGAGCTCGGCGTGCACCTCGTCGACCTCGCGCGCCAGGTCCCGCCGGACTCGCGCCTCTTCTACGACTGGATGCACTTCACGAACACGGGCGCGGAGCTCGTCGGCGGCGTGATCGCGCAGGATCTCATTCCGTTCTTGGCGGAGAGACACAAGGACACGCTGCGCGCGCACTGAGGCACTTCAACTTTCTTGGAAATCGTGGGCAGCCGAGCGGACGTGTCGAATTGCACGGCGCGCGTTATCCTGCCGCGCAGTCGCGGCCTATGCAGGCTGCCTCTCCCGAGGAGACGTCCGTGAACTCTCAATCGTTCTCCGTGACCGGCGCCCTGTTCTCCGCGCTCCTGACGGCTTGGTACGTGGCAGCGACGCCGGAGCCGGACGCCCAGCCGACTGTCGTCATCCACGGCGTTGCCGTCGTCCACGATGCGCTCGGACTGCCGCACGTACAGTTCGCCCACGCCGCGGATCACGCAGACTCGAATCAAGTGAGTGTGGAGTCCGCGCTGCTCGCTCCACCGCGCTGATCCGAACGCCGCCGAGCGAGCGCATGAAGAAGTCGACGCTACTGCTCTCGTTCGTCGTGCTGCTTGCGGCGCTCGCGTTCCTCGTCGCGCAACTGAGTTCGCTGGCGGAGCGGCGCGACGACGACTTCTCACGCGAGTCGCCCGCCGACGGATCGAGCGCTTCGGCGCTCGCACTCGATGCCAACGACGGGCGCGATTCGGCTGACGAGCGCACGACGCTCGCCACCGCCGCGTCCGAGATCGAACCGGCGGCCGGAGCGGAGATCGACGATCCACTCGACGTGCTCGTCATCTCGGCCACGAGTGGACAACCCGTCGCGAACGCGGAGCTCACGTGCGTCGCGGCGCCGCCGTCGCTCGTGATTCCGTCTCACGAAGTGCCGCGCTATCTCGGCGAAGTCCTGCGGCTCGCGGAGTCTGTTTCCAAGCACTCCACGTCCGACGAACAAGGGCGAGCCGTCGTGCCGTGGCCCGCGGGACGCATGTTCCTCGTCGGGCGCACGAAGAATGCGCTCGGGGTCCTGCAGATCGATCGCGTCACGAGGCCCCCGGTGCTGCTCGAGCTCCACGACGATGCGCCGATCACGGTGCAAGTCGTCGACATGAACGGCACGCCGCGCGCAGATGTGCCCGTGGCGCTCCGCGCGCGTCGCTCGATGTGGTTCGACGACGTCGTGACGCAGCTCACCGAGGGCGACGAAGGGCTGACGGTATTCGCGCATGCGCGCGCGACGCAGTCGCTCAACGCCTACGGAAAAGTCGTGGTCGCGATCGCCGGCGCGTTCGATCCGGCGATCGAGGAGCCGTTCGATCCGGCGAAGCCGCAAGCCGCTCCGATTCAGCTCGTGCTCCCTCCGACGGGCGAAGCGGAAGTGTGGCTCAAGCGCAGCGACGGCAGCGTGTGTACGGAGGAGGCCGAAGTCGGGCTCGTTTGCATCGCGGACGGCGCCGCCGACTCACGCATCAACCTGCCGTTCCGCAAGGACACGGGCGTGCGCGTCCGAACGCGAAGTGGGCGCGCGCTGTTCTCGCACGTCGCCGTCGGAGGAACGCTCGAAGCCGCGGCGGTGCGGCCGGGTCTTGGAACCGAACGTCGCGTCGAAGGACGCGGACCGACGGCCG
>JANLUN010000549.1:0-11553 GCA_031363505.1 Planctomycetota bacterium
GACGGCGGGGATCGTGTACTCACCCTTCGCGCTCACTTGGATCGGCACGCCCCACGTGATCCGGCGCGAGCGCGAACGCTTGCCGTTGACGAAGAGCTCCTCGACCGCGACCGAGGGACCGCTGATTGCACCGAAGCGCAGCCCGTCGACCGTCGGGATCGACACGACGCTCGCGTTCTGCGCGCCGGACACCTCGATGACCAACGTGACCTCGCCGCCGAGCTTCACGACCCCCGTCGTCAGCCGCGCGTTCACTTGCGCGCCTGATTGACGCTGCGCTGTCGCGACGCCCACGACAAGCGTCATCGCGAACACACATGCGGCGATCGTCCAACGAAGAGCGTTCATCACCAATCCTTCTTCGCTTTGGCGCGGCGCGACTGCCGCATCTGCGCCTTCAGCTTGTCGTACTCTTCCTCGTGCTGCTTCAGGACGTCGAAGAGGCGCATCATCTCTTCCTTGGTGAGCAGCTTCTCGAGCGTCTCCTCTGAAGGCTGCGGCTCCGGCTTCTGCTCTTCCGGCTTCTGGTCCTTCGACTGCTCCGCGTCCTCGGGTTTGGGCGGCTCTTCCTGATCCTTCTTTTCGTCGTCGGACTTCTCCTCGGACTTCGGATCCTTCTTCTCCGACTCGTCCGGCTTCTGCTGCTGCTCTTTCTCGTCGTCCTTCTTCTGATCGTCGGGACTCTTCTGCTTCTCGTCCTGTTCCTTCTTGTCCTGCTTCTCTTGCTCGTCTTTCTTCTTCTGCTCCTCGCGCTTCTTCTGGATCTCGTCGAGCTCCTTCAGCCGGCGCTGCACGAGCTCGATGTTGGCGCGCGTGTCGGCGTCGTCCCATTGCGCGCGCACGCGCTCGACGAGGTGCGTCTTGGCGCGCACGTACGCCGCGCGCGCGAGATCGAGGGGATCGGGCGGCGGCGGTGCACCGGGCGCGGCAGCGGGCGGCGCCGCCTGCGGAGCTGCTTGTCCGCCTTGCAGCTCGGGAATCTTCGCGCGCTCTACCTCGCCGTCGAGGAGTGCGTTCACTCCGAGGTTGTAGATCGAAGCCAAGCGTACATCGCTCGGGCCCGCGAGACTGCGCGCGGACTGGAACACGGGCTCGGCGTGCGCATGATCGCCGGCGGTCGATGCGACGACGCCCTCGGCGTAGTGCACGGCCGCGCGTTCTTCGGGCGAAAGCCCTGACACTCCCAGCCAGTCGAACGCCGGCGTCGCCGCTTCGACGACGCGCTTCATACCGCCCGCTTCCGCGAGCTGACGCTCGCGCCACGCGTCGAATCGCGTCGGTGCGAGCAGGCGACCGCAGAGTGCGTACGCGTCGTCGAACTTCTTCGCTCCGGATAGATCGCGCACTTCGTCGAGCCCCTCTGCGAGGCTCTTGTCGTACGGCTCGAACGCGGGCGCCTCCGGCGGTGGTTCCACTGGAGGAGCGGCCGGCGTCTGCAGGACTGCGAGGACGAACCAAGTTGAGATCGTGCTCACGCGGCACCTCGGCGCTGCATGACGCTGACACTCGTACGATCGCTTGGACGACGCTCACGGAGCACCGACTCCGCGAGCATGCACGCCGCCGCGAGCACGAGCGGCCACTGGTAGCGATCGTGCGGAATGCGCTCCTTGCCCGCGAAGAGCTCGCGCGCCTCGAGGCGCGAGATGCGCTTCTCGTACAGCTCCTCGAGCGGGATCGGCGACGCCTCGGCCGACAAGTACGCGCCGCCGGTCTCGTCCGCGATGCGCGTCAAGCTCTCGCTGCCGAGGCGCGACACGACCTCCTGGCCCGCTTCGTCTTTCACGAATCCGCGGTTTCCATCCGGAATCTTGCCGCCGACCGCCGTCGCCATCCCGACGACGTAGATGCGGATGCCGCGCGCGCTGGCTTGCTTGGCGATCTCGAGGCCGTGGCCCTCGAGGTCTTCGCCGTCCGTCAGCACGACGATCGCTTCGTGCGCGCCCGTGCGGCCATCGAACAGCTCGAGCGCGCGCGTCAGCGCGGCGCCGATGTCCGTGCCGCCGCGCATGTTGTCGTCGGGATTGAGCGTGTTCACGAACGCCTTGAGCGTCTCGCGGTCGTGGCTGAGCGGCGCGACGTCGCGCACGTCGCCGGCGAACGCGCACAGTGCAGCGCGGTCTCCCTGGAGCTTGTCGAGCAGTCCGACGACCTCGCGGCGCGCGCGAGAAAGTCGGTCGGGCTTGAGATCCTGCACGAGCATGCTGCGCGACGTGTCGATGCAGATCACGATGTCGATGCCGCGTCGCTGCACGTCGCGCAGCGTGTACCCGCGCACGGGACCGATCAGCGCGAGCGCGCAGAGAACGGCGGCCGCCGCGGCGAGCACGACGCGCAGCCGCGCGCGGTTCCGAGAGAAGCGCGGCAGGAAGCGCGGCTCCTGATGCGCGTCGACGAGTCGCGCGCGATCGCGCGCGCGCGCGCGCAGGCCGAGCCAGCCGACGAAGAAGAGCAACGGACCGACGAGCACGGCGATGGCGAGCCACGGCCGCAGCAGATCGAATCCGAGCCAACCGTGCTCGTTCACGGCAGCCTCCGCAACCACGTCGAACCGAGCGACCAGGACAGCACGTACGCCGCCGTCCCCGCCGCGAGGAACCACAAGTAGAGATCGTACGTTTGGCTATAGCGGTGCTCTTCGCGCTGCGTGCGCTCGAGCTTCTCGATCTGCGCGTACACGTTCTCGAGGTCGGCCTTGTCACGCGCTCGGAAGAACAATCCGCCGGTGACCTTGGCGATGTTCTCGAGGTCACGCGAATCGATCTCGCGCTCGCTGGGGCGCGGATTCCCGAAGAAGTCGATCGTGTACACGAACCGGCCGGCGAACACGGTGTACACCTTGATCTTCGATTCGGCGGCGAGCTCCGCGGCCGCGGCCGGCGTGATCACGTCGATGTTGTTCTCGCCGTCGGTGAGCAGCACGACCACCTTCGACTTGGCCTGTGTCTCGCGCAGCACCGCGACGGCCTTCGCGAGTCCGATGCCGATGCCGGTGCCGTCCTCGGCGCGGTTCTCGACGGGCTTGAGCCCGGCGATGAAACCCGTGATCGCGTCGACGTCGAGCGTGAACGGACACAGGAGCTGCGGATAGGCGGAGAACGTGATCAGCGCGACATTGTCCGCGGCGCCTTCGCGATCGGTCATGCGGCGCACCGCGAAGTCACGCACCACTTCCTTCACCACTTCGAGCCGCGACTGACCCGGCGCGAGGTCCTCGTGCTGCATCGAGCCCGATCGGTCGATTACGAGCGCGATGTCGACGCCTTCGGTGTGCGTGCTCGTCTCGACGCTGCCGCGCAGCGGACGCGCGAGCGCGATCGCGACGAGCACGATCGCGACGGCCTGCAGGCACGGCGTGATCCACGCGAGGCGCTGCACGACGCTCTTCGACTTCGCGCGATCCGGCAACGTCGGCACGCGACCGCGCTCGCGGCCGGCGCGCGAGCGGCCGTACCAGATGAAGAGCACCCCGACCGGGATCAGCGCGAGGAACCACGGATCCGCGAGCGAATAGTCGCCCCAGAGCTTCAGCCGCTCCTCGGCGGCACTCTTCACGGCATCGGCCGCTCCGGCGGCAGCCGCATCGCCCGCGGCTTGCAGTGCGCTGAGCATGCGCGTGATCACGCGGCCACCTCCACGGTCCCGTGAACCAGCGGCGCGACCGGAGGCGCCTCGGCCAGCGCGGCGAGTGCGGACTCGGTGCTCGACAGCATCTCCTCGAGCGCGAAAGGCGTCGGCATTGCCTGCGCGTACTTCACGCGTTCGGCGCCTTGCAAGATGCGCGTGGCGGCGCTGCGCACGCCGAGCGGCACGCGCTCGTCGGGTTCGACACGCCGAAGCCACTCGTCGTCGGGGCTCGCCGAGCGCGTCTCACCGAGGTAGCGGTCGACCGCGCGCCGCAGTAGCGCGACGGCGGCGTACGTGATCTTGCGCGCGGCGTCCGGCTCCGAGCGTGCGCGACCGCGAAGTTGCGCGAGCTCCCCGAGCGGCGTCGGTGCGGCCGAGGCGACGACCCGGCGGCCGGCACGAACGCGCCAGCGCCAGATCGCGAGCGCCGCGAGCACGAGCGCGAGCCCGCCGATCCACGGCAAGAGCGCGCGCGCTCCGGTGCGCTCGGGCGGCGGAAGGAAACCGCGGATCGGGCGCGGTTCGTTCTCGTCCGGTGCGAGTTCGGAGCCGACCTTGAGCGCGGCCGCTTGGGCGGTGACGACCTCGCCCCCGATCTCGACTTCGATCGGCGGCAGCGTGCGTTCGCCCGGCTCGAGCGACATCACGCTCCATGTGGACCGTGTCGTCGCGCGTCCATCCGGCTCGAGCGAGCGCAGCACGAGTCCGGTGTCGAGCAGGACCCACGAGCCGTCGAGCGTGGGCCACTCTTTCGGCAGCACGACGCGCGCGTCCGCTGCGTGCTCGACCGTGAGCGTCCACTGCACCGGCTCGCCGATCCGAGCCTGGCGCGGCTCTGCTTCGAGCCGGGCATTCGCCGAGCCCGTGGCGAGCAAGAGTGCAAGGAGAGGCGCGATCACCGTCCCCCTCCGTGACGCAGGAGGCGCCGGCGGAAGAACGCAAGCACCGGCTCGCCGACGTCGCGCGTCGTGTCGAGCACGATCTTCTCGACGCGCGCGCGCGACAAGTTCGCGTCGATCGCAGCTTGCCGTTGGACGGCCCGCTCGTTCCAGTCGGCGCGGACCTTCTGCGAACGAGTGTCGAGCTCCACGTGCCGCCCCGATTCGATCTCGGTGAGTTCGATCAGCCCCGCAGACGGCAGATGCGCTTCGAACGGATCGACGACTTGCACCGCGATCACGTCGTGACGTTGATTGAGGAGGCCCAAGAGCTCGGGCCAAGTGCGTCCGCCGTTGTTCGTGCCCGCTCGCGGCTCGACCGGGCAGTCGAAATCGCTGACGAGAAACACGACCGAGCGTCGACGCAGAACGCGTACTTGGTGCTCGAGCACTGCGACGAGATCGCTCGCGCCGCCGGTGACGGGCGCTGCGATCACCTCGCGCACGAGGCGCAGGACGTGTTGACCACCCTTGCGCGGCGGAACGTGCAGGCCGGGCTGTTCGCCGAAGAGTGCGAGACCCACGCGATCTTGGTGTCGCAGCGCGACGAACGAGATGAGCGCGCAGAACTGCGCCGCGGTCTCGCGCTTCGTCCAGCCGCGGCTGCCGAAGTCCATCGAGCGGCTCGTGTCGACGATCAAGTTGAGCGTGAGCTCGCGCTCCTCCGCGTAAGTCTTCACGAACGCATGACCCGTGCGCGCGGTCACGTTCCAATCGATGCGGCGCACTTCGTCGCCCGGTTGGTACGCGCGCACCTCGGAGAACTCGATGCCGGAGCCGCGAAAGGTACTGCGGTAGCCGCCCGACAACGCCGTGTTCACGAGGCGATGCGTGCGGATCTGAATCTGGCGCACGCGCGCCATCAGCTCCGGAGCGAGCAGACCACGCGATTCGGCGACCGCGCTCGCGCCCTGCGAAAGCGTCGGGGTCTCGGCCGTGTTTCGCCGCAGCAGCGCCATCGAATCAGGGGACGGGAACCGTCTCGAGGACGCGCGACACGAGCGTGTCGGACGACAGCCCTTCCGCTTCCGCTTCGTAGGTGGGCATCACGCGGTGGCGCATCACGTCGAGCGCGACCGCCTTGATGTCGCCGGGGGTGACGTAGCCTCGCCCCGCGAGGAACGCGTGCGCGCGCGACGCGAGCGCGAGCCAGATCGTCGCGCGCGGCGACGCTCCGTATTGGATGCGTCCCACGAGCCCGGAAAGCTTGGCGCTCTTCGGATCGCGGGTCGCCAGCACGATCTCGACGATGTACTCGCGCAGGCGCGTGTCGAGCGCGATCTGGTCGATGAGAGTGCGCGCTCCCATCACTTGCTCGAGCGTCACGACCGTGCGCACGTCCGTGTGCGGGCGCGTGCTCGCCATGCGGTTCAGGATCTCGAGCTCGTCGGCGCGCTTCGGATACTGCACGACGACCTTGAGCGCGAAGCGGTCGAGCTGCGCTTCCGGCAACGGGTACGTGCCCTCTTGCTCGAGCGGGTTCTGCGTCGCGAGAACGAGGAACGGCTTGGGCAGCGCGAACGTGTGGCCGCCGATCGAGACTTGGCGCTCCTGCATCGCTTCGAGCAGCGCCGACTGCACCTTCGACGGCGCGCGGTTGACTTCGTCGGCGAGGACGAAGTTCGCGAAGATCGGTCCCTTGCGGACCGTGAACGTCGCGTCCTTCGCGTTGTAGATTTCGGTGCCGACGAGGTCCGACGGCAAGAGGTCGGGCGTGAACTGGAGGCGCGCAAACGTGCCGTGCACCGCTTTCGCGAGGCTCGACACGGCGAGCGACTTCGCGAGGCCGGGCACGCCTTCGAGCAGGACGTGTCCGCCCGTGAGCAAGCCGATCAAGAGTCCGCGGATCAGATCGTCCTGTCCGACGATGACCTCGTTCAACGAACCGCGCAGCTCGCCGATCCAGGCGGCCGCGCGCTTGAGTTCTTCGCTCTCGGGAATGGGCGTCGTTTGGAGGACCATGCGGGGCGTCTTCGGGGTGGAGAGTCTTCCGGTGCGGCCGCCGCCCGGCAAAGCGCCGGGTACGTCCATCGCGCGGCGCCTGTTGGCTTTGCGAGCGCGGCGAGCACGGGGGGGAGAGGGTAACCGCCCGCGCACGGACGCCGTGTGCGGGGTCCGCAAAAGCTGTCGAGCGAGTCTGCCTTCTTAAGGAAGGAGAGCGCGCTGCCACTCAGCGATCGGCCGGTGTGACCCCCGACCCGCGTCGGTCCGGCGGCGCCGGTCGCGGCGGCCTGACGAACTTCCACGTCTCGAGCGCTTCCATGAGGTACTTCACCCCGGCGAGAAGCTGCGGATCCTCGCCGTGCACCATCTTGCCCGGATCGTCGACCACCTCGATGTCGGGAGCGACGCCGAAGCCCTCCACGCCCCACGTCCCGTCGGTCTCGTAGAACGCGAAACGCGGCACGGTGATCGACGAGCCGTCGATGAACGACGGGTTGCCGGAGAGTCCGACGAGCCCGCCCCACGTGCGCATCCCGATCAAGGGGCCGAGCTTCGCTTGGCGGAAGTAGTACGGGAAGGCGTCGCCTCCCGATCCCGCCGAGCCGTTGATGAGCATCGCCTTCGGTCCGTCGTGCGCGATCGGCGGCCACTGCCAATCCTCGCCGTGGCGCACCGCCCACGAGTTCGTTCGCGGACGATTGAGCAGCTCGATGAAGCGCGTCGGCACTTGTCCGCCGCCGTTCCAACGCTCGTCGATGACGAGCGCGTCCTTGTGGTACTGCGAAAGGAACTGCCGCACGAGCTCACGCTGCCCGCGGCGCGTCGTGTCGGGCACGTGAATGTAACCGATGCGTCCGCCCGACATCTTGTCGACGAACTGACGATTCACCTCGACCCACTCGCGGTAGCGCACTTCGCTGTCGTCCTCCAGCGTCTCCACGAGAACGCGCCGCGCATTCGCGTCGATGCGCGGCACGCTGTTCACGGTGAGCTCGGTCGCACGTCCGGCCTTGCCGACGAACGCGGCGAACACGTCTTTCGAAACGTCGATCTTCGTCCCGTCGACGGCGAGGAGGAAGTCGCCTTCGCGCGCGTCGATTCCGGGCTCGGCGAGCGGACTGCGGCCGTCGGTTTCTCCGGGTGCACCGCGCACGATGTGCGTGATGCGGTACGCGCCTTCGGCAAGCTCGAAATCGCAGCCGAGCAATCCCGTTTGCACACCTTCGGGCGCGCGCTCGGGAATGCCCGGACCGCCGGCGTTGTACGCGTGACCGACGTTGAGCTCGGCGATCATCTCGCCCAGCAAATAATCGAGGTCGTCGCGGTTCGTCGCGTGCTCGAGCGCGCGCTGGTAGCGCGCGTAGATCGCCTTCCAGTCGTGCCCGTGCATCGTCGGCTCGTAGAAGAAGTCGCGCGTGATGCGGTACGCGTCGGCGAGGATCTGCTCCCACTCGTGCCGCGGATCGATCTCGGCGGACATGCCCGAGAAATCGATCTTCTCGGGATCCTTCGCGTCGGGCGCGGCATCGATGATCGCGACGCTCTCGTCGGCCATCTGTACGAGGAGCTTTTCGCCATGCGGCGCGAGTTGGAAGCCCGACACGTCCGCGAGCACGGTCTTCTCCTCGCGCGCACTCGCGTCGTCCGAGAGCGTGAACTCGACGAGCGTGCTGCCGTGCGGTTCCTCGTCTTCGTCGTCGCCCGAGTCCTCGGGAGGTCGACTGCCCGCGCGCGGGCCGCGCAAGTAGTACACGCGACCCTCCGCTCCAGCGAGGCTCCCGATCACACCGGGATCGACCGGCAGCTCGATGATGCGTGACTCCAAGTCCACGACGTCGATCTGCACGGGCTTCGCGTCCTTGGAGTGTTCGTCACCTTCTGAGTCATCGTCTTCCGCGTCGTCGTCCGCTGGCGCCGTCTCGTCGGGATCGGCCACGGCGAGCACGTTCTTCACGTCCTTCCGCAGCGGCACCGCCATCAAGTTGGCCGAGTTCGTGTACACCCACGTCTCGTCGAGCTCGGCGTAGATCGGGTCGAACGTGCGCGACGAAACGAAGTAGAGCCACTCGCCGTTGCGATCGAACACGGGATCGCGGTCGTCGAAGCGGCCCGAGGTCACGGTGTGGAGTTTGGACTGCGCGAAGTCGTAGAGGTAGATCGCGGAGAGCCGCGTGCTCGGGTGCCTCACGCTGAACGCGAGCCAGCGCGAATCCGGCGCCCAATCGACGGTGAACGGATCGCCGGTCGGATTCGTGGCGATCTTCTTCAATGCACTCGTCTCGACCACGAGATGCCAGAGCTCCCCCGCCTCGTTCGCGAACACGACGCTCTTGCTGTCGGGCGCCCACTGCGGCGCTTCTTTCCAACCGGGACCGATCGACGTGAGCGTCTTCTCCTCGACGTCGCTGTCGGCACTGGGCCAACGAAACGCTCGCCCATCGGCACGCCGGAGCGCGAGCTCGTACTCGCCGCTGCGATCGGAGAAGTACGCGATCCACTGTCCGTCGGGACTCCAGGCCGGTCCGCGCTCGGCGACGCCGTCACTGTGCGTCAGATTGCGCGTCGCGCCTTCCGTCGCGGAGACCGTGAACACGTCGCCGCGCGCTTCGACGGCGACGCGCCGTCCATGAGGCCCGACGTCGAGGGCTGCGACGCGATCCTCCACCGAGTGCGTGCTCGGCGCGAGCCGCGGCCGGTCCCCGGGGATCGTGATCTCGACCGCCACGCTGCGTCCGCTCGCGAACTCGTAGCGCATGATCCGGCCGCCGTGCTCGAACACGATGTCGGCAGGACCGACCGAAGGAAAACGCACGTCGTCGTCGGTGAAGTTCGTCACTTGGACGAACTTCTGACCGCGCGCATCGGACTTCCACAAGTTCGTGTGTCCGTCGGAGCCACGGTCGGAGAGGAAATAGACCTCGTTCGCGTGCCACATCGGCAACGCGTCGGTGCCCGCGAAATCGGTCAAGCGGCGTGACTCGAACGTCGTGAGATGAAACAGCCAGATGTCCTGCGCCATCCCGCCTTGGTAGCGCTTCCAGGTGCGAAACTCCGACTGCGTGAGCGGCGTGTACGCGAGCCACGCGCCGCTGTCGTCGAGCGACGCGAAGAGCCCGTACGGCACGGGCAGCGCCGTCGGTTGCCCACCTTCGGCAGACACGCGGAAGATCTTCGGCGCGCCGTCTTGACCGGATTGCATCGTCGACGAGAACAAGATCGATCGGCCGTCGGGATGCCAATCGCAGAGCATCTCGCGGTCCGGATGGTGCGTGATCCGCAGCGGCACGCCGCCCGCGACATCGAGGACGTACAGCTCGCGCGCGCCGTTGTAGCTCGCGACACACGCCACCTTGCGTCCGTCGGGGCTGAACTTCGGCAGCGACTCCGCGCCGGGCGGCGAGGAGAGCGGACGCGCCGTTCCTCCGTGCTTGTCGACGAGCCACAGATCGTTCGCGTAGCGGAATACGATCTCGCTCTGGCTGACGTCCGGCATGCGCAGCAGCACGGCGTCGGGTTTGACTTGGGCGAGAGCGCTCCCGGAGAGCGCGGCGAAGACGGCGAACCAGCGAATCAGGCTCATGTCGGCAGGGTCCTCTCGAAAAACGAGCGCGACGATTCTGACGAGGCGCGCGCGCTCCGACCACCCTGCGGTGCGCCACGAATGACCGGAGGGCGGAGATTCGCTCCGCCCTCCGTCGATCCGATCTACCGCACTCGCACTACGGCGGAGGCGGCGTGCACGGGAAGCAGCCGCCGCAGACTTTGAACGCCGTCTTGGATCCCCACGCAACCGGGTTGTTGCAACAGTCCTTGCCGAAGCGACCGACGACCGTCGTGTGGGCCGCGTTGCTGTAGTACGTGCAGTTGGACGCGGCGAGCGTGGGTTCGGCGACGGCCGCGGCCACGGCGACGCGACTCGAGGACAAAGCGAACGCCGCCACGGCGGCGAACGCGACGAGCGGCGCGACGAACACAACCTTCCGAGCTCTGAAGAAGCGACTCATGGATTCCTCCAAAGGACGTGATGACGAGGCGCGGGAATCGCGCCCGACGAGCGTCAAGCTAGCGCGACGCCGGTCGTGAAGGCCAGCCGCGAAATCGCGCACCGTTTCGCGTCAGTGCCCGCCGGCACGGCGTGCGCCCGGCGGCATGCTCGCCTTCATGAAGTCGAACGGCTTTTCGGTGAAGCCCTTGGGAACGTCGAACGTGCCTTCCGGCGCGTCCTTGTGCTCCACCGCGGTGAGCTCCTCCTTCGACTTCATCTCGGATCCCATCATCGGCATGCTGCTCAAGGTGAGCACCGGGAAGCCTTCGACCTTCTTCCATTCCGCGGCCATCGCGGAGCCGCCGGGCATCATCGACATCATCGAGCCCACGAGCTCGCAGTAGTTCGTGGAGTCGACCGAGATGTCCTTGGTGGCCCACACTTCCCGAGTCGAGCTCCCCATCGGCATCGACATCGTCACCATGAACTTCGTCGCGTTCCAGTCGCGGATCTTCTTCGTCTCGGTCGTCGGCGTCACCGTTACTTTCATGCTGGAGAACATGCTCTCCATCATCGGGGCCGCCTCGGCGGGGATGTACTTCTTCAGATCGATCGGGAGATCGAGCGTGCTGTACGTCTTGGCCGCCGTGTCGACGATGTACATCTTCTTGAGATCGGCGCGCACGATGGTCAGCTGACTGCCGGACTCGTGCCGCATGCGCTTGTCTCCGAGCCACATCGTCTCGGTCACGTCCGTGGCGGGCGAGTTCTGTCCCATCATCGAGTAAGCATCGGTGTGCTTCGTCTGAGTGATCATGAGGTCGCCTGCGATGGCCGGCGATGCGAGGACGGCGAACAGCGCGATGCGTGCGAAGTGATTCACGGCGATTTCCTCCAGGGGTTGGTGTGTGGCTCGGCCCCGGGAGACTAGGAGTTCCGCACGCGTGAGTCCAACCGGCCGGGTCCGACGGAAAGACGCGCGGCGGCGCATGTGCGCAGCCGCGCGCGAAACAGGCAACCGGCCCCGAGAACACCGGGTGCGAAGCAGAAGCGGTAGCC
>JANLUN010000561.1:0-13231 GCA_031363505.1 Planctomycetota bacterium
CGTGAACGGATCCGCGAGCAGGAGGAGGCTTGCACGCGCGACGTCGCGAACGCGCGGCAAGCACGAGAAGGAGTACCCGCCCTCGGGATTCTGCGTCGCTTGCACCTGAAGAGGGACGAGGCGCGTTCCAGGCAGCACGCCCGCCCAGACCGAGAGCGCCGGCCCGCGTTCGATCTCACGACGATCGCCGACGATACTCTCGCCGGTGCAACCGATCACGACGCGTGCTCCGAGCGAGCGGCTCAGCACGGGTCCCAGCGTCTCGATCGCAGGTCCGTGGTGATGGGAAACGAAGACGGCCAGGAGATCGGGCGTCTCGTTCCCGAACTCCGCGCCGAGCTTGCCTTCGATCTCGCGAATCGCCGCCGCGGAGTCGGACTGCGTGGACAGTGCGCTGGCGAAGACTGCGTTTCCCATGGTCGGGCGTTTTGGCGCGGAGCGAGGTCGCTCGTGCGTGCGGCGCGGTGCTTGTTGTACGTGATCGGCGTGGGCGGGACACCCTTGGGCTCTCCGGTTTCGGGATCGGGCCGCGCGCGCGACGGGATCGGCCGGCGCGTGCGACCCGCGTGCGAAATCGACGCGCGCGATCGGCCGACTCCGCTATCCTAGAGATCGTGCAACTGTCCGAGCGGCAGACCACGTAGCGGCCTGATACGCCGGTGCGCGGACCGCACGCCTTCTCTGCTCTGTTCGCCGTCGTGATCTCTGCCGAAAGGGAATTGCAGGTCATGATCCACTCGTCACGTATCGACTCCGAGCTACCGCTCCAACAGTCGGAGAGCGTGGTCATCCGGTTCGCCGGTGATTCCGGCGACGGCATGCAGATCACCGGGAACCAGTTCACGCAGACTTCTGCGGTCTTCGGCAACGACCTGGCCACCTTTCCGGACTTTCCGGCGGAGATCCGCGCGCCGGCAGGCACGCGCCCCGGCGTTTCGGGATTCCAGATTCGATTCGCGTCGACCGACATCCACACGCCCGGCGACGCGCCCGATGTGCTCGTCGCGATGAACCCCGCGGCGCTCGCGGTCAACATCAACGATCTCAAACCGGGCGGGATCGTGATCGTCAACACGGGGCAGTTCGGGCCGCAAGATTTGGCGAAGGCCAAGCTCACCGCGAATCCTCTCACCGATCACTCGCTCGACGGCTATCGATTGATCCAGATCGACATCAACAAACGGGTGTCGGACGCACTCGCGGGTTCACCGCTGTCGTCGAAGGAAGTTCAGCGGTGCAAGAACTTCTACACGCTCGGCCTGATGTACTGGCTCTACCACAGGTCGATGGAGGCGACGCTCAAGTGGCTCGAGGAGAAGTTCGCGAAAGAGCCCGCGATGATCGACGCGAACCAGAAGGCGTTGAGGGCAGGCTACAACGCCGGCGACATCCACGAGCTCTTCCAAGGCCGGTACGAGGTGCCTAAGTGCGAGACGCTTCCGAAAGGGACGTACCGCAATATCATGGGCAACCAAGCGCTCAGCATCGGGCTCGTCGCCGGAGCGGAGCGCGCGGGACTTCGGGCGTTCATCGGGTCGTACCCGATCACGCCCGCGTCTGGAATCCTGGAGCAGCTCGCGTCGTACAAGAACTTCGGCGTCGTCGCGATCCAGGCCGAGGACGAGATCGCGGCGGTTTGCTCCGCGATCGGCGCGTCGTTCGCGGGCTACCTCGGCATGACGTCGACGTCGGGGCCGGGCATGGCGCTGAAACAAGAGGCGATCGGACTCGCGATCTCGGTCGAGCTCCCGCTCGTCATTGTCGACGTGCAGCGCGGCGGGCCGTCGACCGGACTTCCGACGAAGACCGAGCAAGCGGACTTGCTGCAAGCGATCTTCGGGCGCAACAGCGAAGCCTGGTTGCCCGTCGTCGCCTGCTCGACGCCGGCGGATGCATTCGACTGCGCGGTCGAGGCGTGCCGTATCGCCGTGCAATACATGACGCCCGTGATCCTTCTCTCCGATGGCTACATCGCCAACGGCTCGGAGCCCTGGCGCTTGCCGGAGATCGACGAGCTGCCGAGCTTCCCCGTCACGTTCCGCACGGAGACACAGGACTTTTTGCCCTACTCGCGTGACGGTCACAACGCGCGGCCCTGGGTCAAGCCGGGCACTCCCGGTCTCGAGCACCGCATCGGCGGGCTCGAGAAGGAGCACTTGACCGGCAACATCTCGTACGACCCCGAAAACCACGAGTTCATGGTGAAGATGCGCGCAGCGAAAGTGATGGGCGTGCGCGATTCGATTCCGACGCCGCAAGTGTTCGGGCCCGAGCGCGGTGACTTGCTCGTGCTCGGTTGGGGCTCGACCGCCGGTACGATTCACGGCGCGGTCGACAAGCTGAACGAGCAAGGTGTTCGTGTCGCGCGCATGCACTTGCGCCACGTGTGGCCGCTGCCGCACGGGCTCGACGACATCTTCGGGCGCTACTCGACGATCTTGGTGCCCGAGATGAACCTCGGACAGATGGTGCGCGTGCTGCGCAGCGAGTACCCGGGCTACAACTTCGTGTCGTACCCGAAGGTGCAAGGGCAGCCGTTCTACGTGCACGAGATCATCCACAAAGTCCGGAGCTTGATGGAGAAGTCGCGATGACCGACGAGCTCAAGAAGGACGGGCCGGCTGCATCTTCAGGCGCGGCAACCGCGCTCACGAAGAAGGACCTGAAGTCGGATCAAGAGGTGCGCTGGTGCCCCGGATGCGGCGACTATTCGATCCTCAACTCGGTACAGGGGCTGATGGCCGGCCTCGGCATCCCGCGTGAACAGATGGTGTTCGTCAGCGGCATCGGCTGTTCCAGTCGCTTCCCGTACTACATGAACACGTACGGTTTCCACACGATCCACGGCCGCGCGCCGGCGTTCGCGACGGGGATCAAGGTCGCGAACCCGAAGTTGTCGGTGTGGCTCGTGACAGGCGACGGCGACGCGCTGTCGATCGGCGGCAATCACATGGCGCACATCCTGCGCCGCAACGTCGACGTCAAGATCCTGCTCTTCAACAACCAGATCTACGGGCTGACGAAGGGGCAGTACTCGCCGACGTCGCCGCAAGGTCTCAAGACCAAGACTTCGCCGATGGGATCGGTCGATCGAGCGTTCAATCCGATCAGCTTCGCGCTCGGGTGCAGCGCGACGTTCGTCGCTCGCACGATCGACACGCACCAGAAGCACATGCAGTCGGTCTTGGAGGCAGCGGCGCTGCACAAGGGCTCCGCGTTCGTCGAGATCTTCCAGAACTGCCTGATCTTCAACGACGGGTGCTTCGACGACGTCGCGGCGAAAGACGTGCGTGACGAGCGCACGGTCGATCTGCGCAACGGGAAGCCGCTCGTGTTCGGAAAGGCGCTCGACAGGGGCGTCCGCATCGACGCGATGGAGACGAGCCTCGTCGGTGCCGCGGACGCGAGCGCGTGGAATCCGGCGACGAAGTCAGCCGCGCCGGCGTTCGTGCTGTCCGAGATGGATCAGGACAAGACGAAGCCCACGCCGATCGGGATCTTCCGCAGTGTGGAAGCGCCGGCTTTCGACGAGAGCGTCAACCGGCAGGTCCAGAACGCCGTCGAGAAGCGGGGCGTCGGCAAGCTGCGCGACCTGATCTGGTCGGGCGACACCTGGGACGTGACGTAGCGCAGGAAACCTCCCGCGCAGGCCGTCGGACGTCTAGTGCGACCCGCTCGCGCCCGTGTCCTCGTGCGCGTCGAACGCGCACTCGATGTAGAGCTGATCGTAGGTCACGCCGAAGCGAGCTCGCTTGCCCGCCGGGGTTCGCACGTCGATCCTGAACGCACGCCACGGCGTGTTCGGGAACACGAAGCGTCCATCCGACTCCGAGACGTACTCGCCGAGGAGTGTCGCGGCATCGCGCGCCGCCAGCCAAGCGGCATCCTCGGTGCCCGCCGCCGGCGGGAGCATCCGAGCCACGATCTTCGCGCCGCGGATCGGGCGGTGAGCGCCGTCGACGACGTAGCCGCGAACGACGCGCGGCTTCGTGAGCCCGAATTCGATGCGCGCGTTCTTCTTCCCGAGCTTCTTGATCTCGAGCACGTCCGGCTCACGGTCCGAAGCGTCGACGCGCAGGAAGCCGCTGCTGCCGGACGGAAGGTGGTCGAGACGGATTCGTCCGGCCATGTCGGCCACCGCGCGCACAGAAGATCCCGAAAGCATGAAGTACCGAGCCTCGGCGTTCCGGATCGGGCGGCCCGCACCGTCCATGACCGATATGTCGAGACCGACGCCGAGTTCGAGGCCGATGTCCAGCGTCTCGCTCGGGTCCGTTCCCCCCGCCGGCGGCGTCGGGATGATGTGCGGTGCGTGTTCCGGGTGATTGATCACGATCTCGGCCGCGACGGGTGTCACGCCGGTCATCACGAACGTTCCGTCGGGACGCGAGGTCGTGGTGTCGCCGGTGCGAGGCACGAACTCCGTAGCCGCGGCGTCGCCAGCGTCGAGATCCTGATCCGCCGTGATCGCGCGCACGTCCGCGTCCGCGACCGCGATCCCGAACTCGTCGACGATCTGGCCGTGGATCGTGCGCGGCTCGCACAAGCGCAGCTCGACGTCCTTCAACTCCGTCGCGCGGTCCAGTCGCGCAACGTACGTCTCGCGCGCAACGAAGTGTGCCCAGTAGGCTTCGACGCGGAATTGATGCGGGAGTCCGAGCAGAGCGAAGCTCCCGTTGGCGTCGGCCATGCAGCGCTGGTCGGGCGTCCTGCTGCGCCAGTCTTCCTCCGCTGCTCCGAACCACCCGACGACGCGCGCGTACGGCACGGGGAAGCCGTCGGCGTCGACGACGCGACCTGAGACGGACGACGCGGAGGGGACGCGAACGATTCTGAGTCCACCGGCGGCGTCCGTGTGCGTTTCCGGCACTGCCGTGGAGTACGCCAAGCTGATCCGTGTCATCCCGACGCGCAGCTCGAGATCGATGCCCGGCGTGCTCGAGACTTCGATTTCGCCGTTTCGATCAGTGCGCACCTCGGCGACCTTCTCGCCGCCGGCGTAGACGTCGACGCGCGCGTCCGGCACGAGCACGCCCTCGTCGGTCACGATCCGCACGCGCAGAAGTCGCGCCTCTTCGACGGGCGGGAGCGGTTTCTGAGGAGCTTCTTGCGGTCGCAACTCCTCACGCGATCCGGTATCGATCGTCCTCGACGTCGTACTCGCGAAAGTCGGAGTCGTCGTCGGTACGTCGCCGTTCCACAGCCAAACGCCGAGCGCCCCGATCGCGGCCGCGATGGGGACGTAGATCGCCGGGCCCCAGCGTGACAGCTTCGTCGCGCGTTGCGGAGGTTCGCTCGCGAGGCGCTGAAGGAGAGTCGCCCAGAGTTGACGCTTCTCGTCGTCTTCACCGTGGAGGCGGCCGCGCAGCTGTGCAACGCCGCGCTTGATCCGCGTGCGAACGGTTTCGACCGGAACGTCGAGCCGCCGCGCGATCGCTCCGGGGGAGAGCTCGTCGTAGAAGCGCATGAGGACGACCGTGCGGTACGGTTCGGCGAGCGCGAGCACGCTGGCGGCGAGTTCACTCTTCGCGGATTCGAGAGATCCGGCGTCCGCGCTCGGATCGAGCGTGTCGTCGATCGCCGCGATGCGCTCGCTTCGCTCTCGCCGGCCGCGCGAGCGGTGGACATCGATCGCGAGATTGTGCGCGACGCGCCGCAGCCATGGTCGCAGCGGCCGGTTCGTTTCCGGTGGCCGCCGCATCGCGGTGAGGAAGACTTGTTGAACGACGTCTTCCGCTTCGTGCGCATCTCGCAGCAGTCGAAACGCGAGATCCCGGACGAAGCCCGTGTGCGAAATCAGCGCATCAGCATCGGGGGGAACCATCGATGGACCGAGTTTCTCCAGCCGCATTATGCAGCAAATCCGCGGGAGCGTGACGAGTGGTTTGGAGCACGGAGGGCCGGGTGCAGCGGTGCGCCACCCGCCTCCACGAGCGGGGATTCGGAGGTGGTTCAGGAAACTCGATTCCCGCGTAAGGTCCCACTCGAAGGGCCGCTGCGCGGGGCCGGACGCGCTCGGTTCACGGCGTTGCTCGCGCGGTTGTACGCTCGAACTCGCCCGCGTTGCAGACCGGGGAGGCGTCCGCCCGCGGCCGCCGTCAGTCCGGCTTCGGGATGTCGCCGAGCAGCCGCCAGCGGGTGACGCTGCTCGCGTCGAACGCGAAGTCGCGTTGCTTGACGTCGACCCCGTACTTCGCGGTCTCGCGAATGTAGGGCTCGGGATCCGTCCCTGCGGGCGGATCGTAGACGTCGCAATCGTGCATCAGCACTTCGAACCCGTTCGCGCTGTCGAAGCGGCCCAGGATGACTCGGCCTGACTTGGTTTCGACGGCGAGGTTCGAACCGTGAGGGGCCTCTTGGATGCTGCGTGTCATCGTTTGGTGCGAGGGTTCCGCGGACGTGAACGGGGATCCTACCATGGAGGGACCATGAAGCTGACCCCGTCTCCCTACCTGTGGTTCAACGGCGAATTCGTTCCCTGGGAGGAGGCGCGCATCCATGTACTCACGCACGCGCTTCACTACGGCTCGGCCGTGTTCGAGGGGTTGCGCGCGTATGCGACACCGCGCGGACCTGCGGTGCTCGGACTCGCCGCGCACGTCGAGCGGCTCTTTCAATCGTGCAAGATCGTCGACTTGCCGCTCGAGCACACGCAGAGCGCGATCTCAGCCGCCATCTTGGAGACGGTGCATCGAAACCGTCATCCCGCGTGCTACATCCGACCGCTCGTCTTTCGCGGCTACGGAGCGCTCGGCGTGTACTCCGCGGAGTGCCCGATCGAGATCGCGATCGCGACGTTTCCGTGGGTGAAGGCGGAAGAAGCCGAGTCGCTCGAGACGGGCATCGACGTCGGTGTGTCGAGTTGGCGCCGCATGGCGCCGGATACGCATCCGGCGATGGCCAAGGTCGCTGGGAATTACATCAACTCCCAACTCGTCGTCGTGGAGGCGCGTCGACACGGATACGCCGACGGGCTCGTCCTCGACGTCGACGGATTCGTGGCCGAGGGGAGCGGTCAGAATGTTTTCTTGGTGCACGGCGGCACGTTGTTGACGCCTCCGGTCGGCGACTCGATCCTCGCCGGTGTCACGCGTCGGTGTGTTCTGGAACTCGCCGCCGATCTCGGGATTCGTGTGCTCGAGCAACGAGTCGCCCGCGAGCTGCTCTACATCGCCGACGAGATCTTCCTTACGGGCACGGTGGCCGAGATCACGCCCGTGCGAAGCGTCGACGGCAAGCCGGTCGGCACCGGAAGGCGCGGTCCGGTCACGCAGAGCCTTCAGAAGCGCTTCTTCGGAACGCTGCGCGGCGAGTTCGAGGATCGTCGCGGGTGGCTGACGCTAGTTCGTGCAGCGACGGGCACGTGAACGATCGACGGATACCACCGTCGGCTCACGACCTGTTGCGGATTGGGAACACGGACGCGTTCGTCCCGGACCGCTGAATCACGGGTCGTCCGGCATGCCGATCATCCCACGTCGATAAATTCTCCTTCGCAGGTCGCGGCATGAGGCTTGCCCAGGCGGGCGCCGTCTCAACCAAGGGAGAAACTCATGTTCTTCGCCGGCTTCGCACTGTCCGTTCTTTCCTCCGGTCTGGCTACCCCGACGGCGACTCAAGACGCGAGCGAAAACGCGCGCGTGGCGATGTGTCGAAGTCACTACGAGGCGGTGGAGCACGAGCTCGAGTGCGCCGACATCCGTGCTTTGTCCGCACAACAGTGTGCGGAGCGCGCGCGCTTGATCGAAGTGCTGCGCGCATACCGCGAGCGCGGCGAGTTCGGCCTCAACTTCGAGGTCGAAGGTGCGCGAGTGCCGCAGTTCGTCGACCTGGAAGAACGGCGATGCGCGGTGGCGGAGTTACTCCACGCGAGCGGACTGCAACCGAAGATCGAGCTCGTCCGTCGCACGAACAACCGCGCGTGGATCTGCGACCTCGCTGGGGATCCTGAATTCGAAGCGTGGCTCGATCGCAGCGGACTTTCGATCGAGGAAGCCGCGCGCATTCAGCTCCCGGGAACCGTGAGGCCGCCGGATGTCGTTCCCGGCGGGAGCTCAGGCGGCGGTGGCGCGGGTCCGGCGAGGCCATCGGAGCCCGCTGCTCCGTCGCCACCTTCGACAGGCGGTCGTCCGTCGGGCGGTGCAAGATTGCCCGCACCTGATCCCGGCTCGACCGGAGGCCTTTCGAAATCGGTGCCGCCGAGCGCCGCTACGACGGGTGGCGCGGAGGAGGGCGCGCAGGGCTCGTGGTGGCTCTGGTGGGAATACAACAAGCTGATGTATCTGCGGCCGAACCGGCTCGAAGCCTCGTTCATTTATTCCGGTGGCGATGCCAAGGATCTCTTTCAGGATCAGCTCGCGAGCATGCGCAGCGCGCGCACGCCGTGGTTGATCGAGACGCTGGAGCACGGTGACGTTCGACTGCGCGCGACGACCGCGGTAACGCTCGGCCGCATCGCTGGCGACGACGCCGTCGAGCCGTTGAAGCGGTACCTCCATGATCCGAGCCTCGAAGTGCGTCACCGCGCGATCCTCTCGCTCGGAGCGACGGGATCTCCCGCGGCACAAGCGCAGTTGCTGACGATTGCGCGCACGGGCAAGGCACTCGAAACGGGCAGCGAACGCATCTCCGCTCGCGCTTCGCCACTCGCGATCGTCGCGCTCGGGCTGGGACGTCGCGGCGGATTCGGTCCGGAGGTCGACTCCGAGATCGTGAAGCTCGTGAAGAGCGCTGCCTCCAGCGAGCACGACGACATAGCGATCGCTGCGATGGCCTATCACACGCTTGCTCCCGGAGCGCCGCTGCCCGCATTGGCGCTCGAGCTCGCAACGAGCCGCAGCGAGTCGTCGTCGGTGCGTTGTCGCGCGGTCGAGTCCTTGAGGAACGTGAGCGATCCCTCGGTCCTCTCGAAGTTGCAGGACCTGCTCTCCGGACCGCGGCTCGAGCTCCGCCGTTCCGCGGCGCTGTCTCTCGGCGGTGCGCAGACCGCGCTCGCTCTGCCTGCGCTCATGACCGCGTTCGAGACCGAGGCCGAGCCGATGACGCGCGGCTTCCTATTGATTGCGATCGGCGAGCAAGGCGGACCCAAGGCGCGCGACTTCCTGCTCAAGAAGCTGACGAAGGGTGACAAAGGACTTCGTTGCTGGGCCGCGCTCGGCCTGGGGATCGCGTCGCGCAACGAAGCGGACGCGGAAGTGCAGAACGCGCTTCGGACAGCAGCTGCAGTCGAGAAGAACCGCGACTCGCTCGGCGCGTACTGGATCGCATCCGGTTTGGCGCGGGACGAGGATGCCACCGACGCGATCAAGACGGCTCTCGTGGACGCGGCGAATCCGCGCATGCGCATGTACGCGGCGACGTCGCTCGCTCTCATCGGGACGGACGTGGCGCATGCGACGTTGCTCGAACGCCTGTCGGCGGAACGCTCACCGATGGTTCGCGTGACGATCGGTCAAGCGCTCGGTTACTTGGGACGACCCGCGGATGCGCCCGCGATCTTGGAAATGATGGGGGACATTCGTGAGACGAGTCTGCAGGGACTCACCGCGGTGGCTATCGGCTACCACGGCTCGAGCGAAGCGCTGCGAGGCCTGAGCGAGATCGCGCGGATCGACGATGGAACGAGCGTGCGACGCGCGGCGGCGATCGATGGTCTAGGGATGCTGCTCAGCCGCGTGAACCCGCTCGCGTTCGCGGACGTGTCGCGCGGTTCGAACTACACGGTCAGCCCCGATTGGATGCTCGACCTCTACCAAGTCACGCTGTAGCGGTTCAGCGCACGATCAGCGTCGTCCCAGCGATCCGATCCTGTAGTCCCGCGGTCGGGCGCCACAACGAGAAGGCGATCGCGATCGCGTGAACGAGTGCAGTGAACCCGGTCACCGTCCAACCGGTGACCGGGTTTCCTTCGTTCGTGAAGTACGCACCGACACCGTACGCGATCGCGAACGGCACCCACGAGATCAAGCAGCGCCATGCGCATCGCCAGCGAGACGCCAGCATCCCGCGACGCGAACGGACCCGGATGCCGCACAACATCAGAGTCATTCCGCCGTCGAACAGGAACGCGGAGACGGTGCCGCAAAATCCCCAGAGCAGCACGACGGTGAGCGGCATGAACGTCAGCAGGCTGCGCGCGATCCTGGGAACCTCGTTCGAAGCTCTGGAATCGTCGCCGGACTGTGTGCGGTCGGAGACGCCCTGTGCCCAAGCGACATCCGAGCCCGTCGGTTCGGGATAACGCGCGACGGCATCGCGAACGATTTCGCGATGCGGCTCGCTGAGATCCCGACGGAGCGCGGCTTGGCCGAACGGATTCGAGGCCATGTGCGAAATCAGGATCTGGCGCGCCTTGATCTGGTCTGGTGCAAGCTTCGCTTCCGGCGACGGCGACTCATCGCCGACACGACTCTGTGCATCGAGCTCTTCGACGTACGCGCCGACGCGGATGAGCTCGCCGCCGAGCGGCAGGATCCAGAACGCGGCCACCACGGATAGGACCGCGAGCAGCACGGGCAACCCACCACCGACGGTCATCTGCGCGGCGCGCGCGGCGCGTGTGACGACGGAGGGCCGCTCACCGAGCGTAGCGAGCTCGCGGCGGGCGTCGTCCAAGTCGACGAACGGATTCGCATGTCCGAGCAAGCGCGCGACGACGGGCTCGGCGTGCGCGGGAAGATCGCGCGGCAGTTTCACCGTGGAGTCGTCGTCCTCGAGGAGCATTCGCCGCGCGGCTTCGGTGAGCAGCTCGACTCCGTTCGCGGAGGAGGCCTCGCGCGCGCCGATCGGAAAGTCGAGCAGGCGCGGATTCCACATGCGGTCGATCCAAATCTGAGCGACGTCAAATCGGACCGGCACATTACCGCGATTCGATGTTGCCGCGAGCTCGTCTGCGAGTGCGGCGAGGAAGCGCTGCGCGGTCGGCCAATGGATCCGCGTTTCGCTGACCTTCGAATGGACGAGGCTGATGCCTCCGGGAGATTCGAACACTTCGTAGTGAACGCCCTCGGAGTTCAGGCTGTCGAGCCATCGCAATCGACCACCGCGCGAGAGCGCACGACGCGCTTCGTCGGACGCGCCAATCGTCGTGCGACGCGCGTGAATCCACACCGACCTGTCCAAGTGCGCATCGCGCGCCGCGAGCACGACGCCGTCGCGCGACGAACCGACCATGCCGTGGATCTCGTAGGCACCCACGGTCGAGGGTACTCCCACGGCGGGCTCGAGTGCCGCGCTCGGTGGTGGTGAAGCTTGTCGCGAGGCCCCGAACGGCGACCGTTTCTGAATCACGCGTGTGCCGCTCGCGAAGTCGTGGACCGCGCGATAGCCGTTCGACCTTCGCATCGTCACGATCAGGCCGAGGACGATGCCGATCTCGCCGAGGTCCGTGAGCAAGCTGAACGTCGTCTGGCCGAGCTCGAGTAACATCGCAATGCACTGGATTACGACTCCGGGCGCATAGAACACCGTCGCACGCAGGGCCGCGCGCGCGAACGATGGATGCAAGGAGTCGACCGCCACGACACGCTGCCCCATCAACCACTTGCCCGGGCCGGCGCCGAACCAACCCTCGAACAGCATCGACAGAATCCACGGCACGCTGGCGAGTGCGGCTGCGCTCGTCACGGATCGCAGCATCCAAGGTCGCTCCGGATCGGCCTCGAAGACGTTGAATCCGGCCCATGCTGCGCCCAGCGCAAAGAACGTCGTCGCGAACTTCCACGCGAGGAAGTCGATCGCGTATCCGACGAACCGGCGGATCGGTCCGGCCGGCGCGACGTCAGCCGCGGCGAAGGGCTGCAGCGCTTCGCGAAAGCTGGAGTAGTCTTGGAAACGACGCTTGGGATCGCGATCCATCGAGCGCATCACGACGCGCTCGAGCTCGCGCGGGATGTCCGCACGAATCGCGCGCGGTGCCGGCGGAGTCTCGGAAAGGATCCGCGCGAGGACTTCGCCGATGTTCGAGCCCGAGTGAGGCGCTCTGCCGGTTAGAAGCGCGTAGAGCGTCGCACCGCAGGAGTACATGTCGCTGCGCAAGTCGACCTCGCGCCCGCGAATCTGCTCGGGGGACGCGTAGAGCGGGGATCCGAGGAACGCACCGGACTGCGTCAGCTGGATGTCGCTCTCGAGCGTGCGCGACAATCCGAAGTCGCCGATCTTCGCGTGCCCGTCCGCGGTCGTGAAGCAGTTCGAGGGCTTGACGTCGCGGTGGACGATGCCGCGTTCGTGAGCGGCCTCGAGTCCGGTGAGGATCTCGAGCGTCCAGCGCACCGCGGTCTGCACCGGAATCGTCTGCTTGCTCGCGAGCTTCTGGTCGAGCGTCTCGCCCGGACACAGTTCCATCGCGATCGCAGGCGAGCCTTCGACCTCGTGCGCACCGTACACGAACACGCAGTGGTGATCCGAGATCGACGCGGCGAGTCGCGCTTCGCGCCGGAAACGCTCGAACGCCTCGTCGGAGACGCGCAGCTCCGCGGCGAGGACCTTCAGGGCGACCGTGCGGCCCGACGCGGTCTCGCGCGCCTCGTACACGACTCCCATGCCGCCGCGGCCGAGCTCACGCCGCAGCTCGAAACCGCCGGCCGTGCGCGGGAGGTCGGCGTCGGAAGCGCGAGGATGCGGGGTCAGCGGCACGGGAGACGGATTCTATCCACCGACCATGCTCCGACCGTCCATCGCGGTGTGTTGCCGCAAGTCCATGTCAGAACGGGGTTGGCGACGAGTGAGCGGGACGGCGTCAACAGAGCTCTTGCGCGATCGAGTCTCATATCGATATGATATCATCGCAATACCACTGACCGGAAGAGCCGGAAGGCTCAGGAGCACTCGATGCAGTCTCGCAATCGATCGACGGAGCAAACGTTCAGACCGCTGTCTGGCTACGCGATGCTCGCATTCACGTTGATTCTGTTCGGAGTCGGTGTCTGGATCTCGATCCAAGGCGGCGTGTCGAAGTTGCCGTGGATGGTGGTGGCAGGCCTGTCCACGATCACGCTGTTCGGTTTCATGCTGCCTGGCTTCTTCGTCGTCGAACCCAACCTGGGGCGCGTGCTCGTGCTTTTCGGGAGCTATCGCGGAACCGTTCGCACTCCGGGCTTCTGGTACACGAACCCGTTCACCTCGAAGAAGAAGGTCTCGCTGCGCGCTCACAACTTGAACGGCAAGACGCTCACGGTGAACGATCTGCTCGGCAATCCGATCGAGATCGCTGCGGTTGTCGTGTGGCAAGTAC
>JANLUN010000568.1:0-9438 GCA_031363505.1 Planctomycetota bacterium
GACGAAGGCGGCTTCGGCAAGGGGATCGGCCTCGATGCCGCATTGGCCGCTCTGGCGAACTCAGGCGCGCTCTCGGCCGAGCTCGATCTCGGAGGTCAAGTCGCACTGCACGGCGTCCGCGACCGCTCGTTCCTGCTGGCCGATCCACGTGATCGCGCGCGCGCGGTGATCGCCTTGAACGTGGACCGCGGCTCGTTCTCGACGTCGGGCAACAGCGAGCACGGGATGAATGTCGACGACCACCGCGTCGGCCACATCCTCGACCCTCGCACCGGTGAGCCCGCGACGGACTTTGGCAGCGTGACCGTGTGGGCGCCGGACGCGACCGCGGCCGACTGCCTTTCGACGGGGCTATTCGTCCTTGGACCCGAACGCGCGTTGGCCTGGGCCGCCGCACATCCGGGCATCGAAGTGCTCGTCGTCGAGACACACGGCGAAGAGCTGCGCGCGCGCGCGAGCAGCGGGTGGCGCTCACGCGTCCACGCGATCGACGCACGCGTCGTTCTCGAATTCGACAGCGAGCACGCACGCGAGCCGGCTCCGACGGCCGGTGATTCCCGACGCACTCCGACTCCCATCCCGCATCTCAGGTCCACTCCCCGATGATCCCCTCCGCGATTCCGACCCGCCTTTTTCTGTGCCCGATGGTGCTTCCGCTTGCAGCCGCGTTCGGTCTGATGCTCGCCACGCCGGCGCTCGGCGCTCGCGCAGGAACCGACGCGACGCAACAGGACGATCGCCTTTCCGCGCTAGAGCGCGAGAACGCGGCGCTGCGCGCGCAGATGGACAAAGTTCTCGCCGAGCTCGCGACCCTGCGCAGCGCGCACGCGTCGTCCGACGATGCGCGGCTGCAGTCGCTGGAGAGAGAAAACGCCGAGTTGACGCGGCGCATCGACGTCGTCGCTGATGAGCTTCAGCGCACGCGCGCGTCGAGCATCGTGCCGCAGATCAAGGGCAGCGAGCATGGCCTGGGTCCGGCCGCGTCGAAGATCTATCAGGCACAGAGCGGCGTTTCGATCGGCGGTTACGGCGAGATCCTGTACGAGAATCCCACCGGAGACTCGGCGAGCGACGAGTTCGACTTGCTGCGCGCGGTCCTGTACGTGGGCTACAAGTTCGACGATCACTTCGTGTTCAACTCGGAGATCGAGTTCGAGCACGGCGGCGATGAGGTCTCGGTCGAGTTCGCGTACATCGACTACCTCCACGATCCGGCGCTCAACTTCCGCGGCGGCAACGTGCTCATCCCGATGGGGTTCATGAACGAGATGCACGAGCCCACGACGTTCCTCTCGACGCACCGGCCGTCCGTCGAACGCTTCATCCTGCCCAGCACATGGCACGAGAACGGCGTCGGCGCGTTCGGCGATGCGGGCGGCTTTTCGTACCGCGCCTATGTCGTGAACGGCTTGGACGCCGAGGGCTTCAGCGCCGCCGAGGGTCTGCGCGAAGGACGCCAAGGCGGTCAAGAAGCTCAGGCCGAAGAGCTGGCGCTGGTCGGCCGCCTCGACTACACGGCGACGCCGGGTCTCTTGATCGGTGGTTCCGCCTACCACGGCGACTCCGGTCAGACGCTCCAGACTGCGGGCGGGAGCGACATCGACGCGGCGACGACGATCCTCGAGGCGCACGTCGAGTACAAGGCGCAGGGTTGGCAGTTCCGAGCGCTCGCCGCGCAAGCCGAAGTCGACGACGTGGTCGATCTGAACGCGGCGTTGGCCCTCGTCGGGTCGGATTCCATCGGCGAGAAGCTCGATGGCTACTACGTCGAGCTCGGCTACGACCTGATGCGCTGCTTCGCACCGGAGGGCGCGCAATCGTTGACTCCCTTCGTGCGCTGGGAGTCGCTCGACACGCAAGCGGAAGTGCCGTCTGGATTCACGTCGAATCCCGCGAACGACATCGACATCGCCACGATCGGGGTCAGCTACAAGCCGACGGAGCACATCGTGATCAAGGCGGACTACCAAGACGTCGACGACGACGCGGGCAGCACAGCGGACCTATTCAGTGTCTCACTCGGCTACATCTTTTGATCCGCGGACGCGGCGCGATCGCACACGCGGCACTGCGTCCGCGTTGCGCGGCGCCGTGCTCGCGTGCATGCCGCTGCTGCTGGTCGCCGCCACGCCGCCGCTCGCGACCTGGCCGGCACCGAGCGCGGCTTCCGAGGGCTCGGCGTTGTCGGTCGACAAGGCGCTCGCGCTGGCTTTTCCGAAGTGCCGCATCGAGCGTTCGACGTGCTACCTCACCGAAGCGCAAGTGAAGCGCGCGACGGAGCTCGCCGGTGAGGCGCTGCCCAGCGCCATCGTGTCCCGCTACACGGCGACGCTCGACGGACAGCGCGCGGGCACGGCCTACCTCGACACGCACCGCGTGCGGACGATGGGCGAGACGATCCTCGTGGTCGTCGACAATCACGATCGCGTCGGACGCGTCGAGCTGGTCGCGTTCGCCGAGCCGCGCGAGTACATCCCCGGCCGGGCCTGGTACGTCCAATTCAACGGCCGGACGCTCGATCCCGCGCTCAGCTTGAAGGGCGATATCCGTGGCGTGACGGGCGCAAGCCTCACCGCCGGCGCGACGACGCGCGCGGTGCGGCGCATGCTCGCGGTCCATCAGGTCTTGGTGACACCGCCGCGCACACCGTGACGCGCTTCGAGGCCAACCTCGTTCAGCTCGCCAACCTGCTCGTCGGCGGGAGCGGGCTCGTCTACGCCTGGATGCGCTACTGCAGCGTGTCTTCCGATCCGTTCGCCGTGGTCAACCACCCTGCGCAACCGGCGATGATGCACCTGCACGTGCTCAGCGCACCCCTGCTCGTGTTCGCGTGCGGATTGATCTGGCGAGCGCACGTGTGGGTGCGTGTGCGCAGCGGCTTCAGCGAGCGGCGCAAGACCGGGCTGAGCCTCGCCGTGGGGCTCGCGCCGATGATCGTGTCCGG
This sequence comes from Planctomycetota bacterium, assembly GCA_031363505.1. Taxonomy (GTDB): domain Bacteria; phylum Planctomycetota; class UBA1135; order UBA1135; genus JANLUN01. Next base: position 2,945 of record JANLUN010000568.1, read on the forward strand.
TTACGCGCTGCAGGTGAGTGTCAGCGAGACGTGGCGCGACGTGTGGATCGCAGTTCACCTGTGCACGTCCGCGCTGTGGACCGCGGCGTTCGTGCTGCATCGGTGGCGCGTGTGGTTCGGCGGACGTGCACCCGTTTCGAACGCCGCAGCCGCGCACGAACGGCGGTGAGATCCGTACGTGTGCGACTCCCAGCACGGCATGGGGGCTAGGCCCGGACCTGCGGCCGATCCAGATCGAAGATCCGCAGCTTCCACGCGCCGCTCGCGAGCGCTCGCGTGTGTGCGTCGGTTAGGGTACACGGAGGTGCATGGACCCCTACGCTCCGACGCCTGAGGACCGGTTCAGCTTCGGCCTCTGGACCGTGGGCAATCCTGGCCGCGATCCGTTCGGCGAGCCGGTGCGCGCAGTGCAGACGCCCGTGCGCATCGTCGAGAAGCTGGCCGAGTGCGGTGCGTGGGGCGTCAACCTGCATGACGACGACCTCGTGCCGCCGCGCGCTAGCGCGGGTGAGCGCGAGCGCATCGTGCGCGAGTTCAAGGCCGCGCTGGCGCACACGGGACTGGTCGTGCCGATGGCGACCACGAATCTGTTCAGCCATCCAGCGTTCAAGGACGGTGCGTTCACCGCGAACGAGCCCAAGGTGCGCGCGCTCGCGCTGCGCAAGACCATGGACGCGATCGACCTGGGCGTGGAGCTCGGTGCGCGGATCTACGTCTTCTGGGGCGGGCGCGAAGGCTCCGAAGCCGATGCCTGTCGCGATCCGCGCACGGCGATCGCGCGCATGCGCGACGCGCTCGACTTCTTGTGCGAGTACGTGCGCGACCAGCGCTACGAGCTCGTGTTCGCGCTCGAAGCCAAGCCCAACGAGCCGCGCGGAGATCTGTACTTTCCGACCACGGGCCACATGCTGCACTTCATCACGACGTTGGCGCACCCGGACATGGTCGGCGTCAACCCGGAGGTCGCGCATGAGACGATGTCCGGCCTCTCGTTCGTGCACGCCGTAGCGCAGGCGATGGAAGCGATGAAGCTCTTCCACATCGATCTCAACGCGCAGAAGATCGGGCGCTACGACCAGGACCTGCGTTTCGGTTCGGAGGATCAGAAGCAGGCGTTCCTGCTCGTGCGCCTGCTCGAGGGCACGGCCGGTGGCGAGCGCTATGGCGGGCCGCGGCACTTCGATGCGCACGCCTACCGCACCGAGGACGACGAAGGCGTGTGGGACTTCGCGCGCGGTTGCATGCGCACGTACAAAATCCTGCACGCGCGCGCGCGTGCTTTCGATGCCGACCCGCGCGTGCGTGCGGCGGTCGCTGAAAAGCGCGATCACGCGGTCGATCCGCTGCTGCGCGGCTACTCGCGCGAGAACGCGGCCGCGTTGCGCAAGCTGCCCCTCGACGCCGACGCACTCGGCCGGGCGGGGCTGGGCTACGAGCGTCTCGACCAGCTCTTGATCGAACACTTGCTCGGGGCCGCGGGCTGAGGCGCGAGCTGCGCCGACCGCGCTGCGATGGACGCGCCGCTGTTTGTCGGTCTCGATGTCGGGACGCAGGGCACCAAGGGTCTGCTCGTCGACGCGGAGCGCGCGGCCGTCGTCGCGCGCGCTTCGAGCTCGTACGGACTGATCGACGGGCTCGGGCCTGGCGCGTGCGAGCAACACCCGGATACGTGGTGGGCTGCCGTGCGCGACGTGGTGGCTGCGCTCTTCGCCAACCGGGAGCACGACCGCACTCGCGTCGGAGGTGTGGGCGTCAGCGGGCAGCAGCACGGGCTGGTCGTGCTCGACGAACACCTGCGCGTGCTGCGTCCGGCGCAGCTGTGGTGCGACACGACGTGCGCGCTCGAAGCTCGCCAGCTGTCACAGCGCCTCGCGCGTCCCATCCCGTGCGGCTACACCGCGCCGAAGATCCTGTGGCTCGCACGGCACGAGCCCGAGCTCTTCGCGCGCACGCGCGCGCTGTGCCTGCCGCACGAGTGGATCAACCTGCGTCTGACCGGCGCTCGCACGGCCGAAGCCGGCGACGCGTCGGGCACCGGCTTCTTCGATCCGCACACGCGCGCCTACGACCTCAGTGCGGCGCGGGCGATCGACGCGCGTGTGCCCGAGATGCTGGCGCCGCTGGTCGCCGGCGACCAGATCGCCGGCCGACTCTCGCCCGAAGCCGCGCGCGCGCTCGGCCTCGCGGCCGGCGTGCCGGTGTCGGCGGGCAGCGGCGACAACATGCTGTCCGCGCTCGGCGCGGGCGCGACGCGGCCAGGTGTGGCGGTGCTGAGCCTTGGCACTTCGGCAACGGTGTCCACTTACAGTTCCACGCCCGTGCTCGATCCGACGGGAGCCATCGCGCCGTTCTGCGACGCGACCGGCGCGTACCTGCCGCTCTTGTGCGTGATGAACGCGACCGGCGTCACGGAGGAGGTGCGGCGCGCGTTCGCGAGCGATCACGCGACGCTGGCGCGCGCTGCTGCGCCCGTCGAGGCGGGGGCGCGCGGCGTGCTGTGGCTGCCGTACCTGAACGGCGAGCGCGTGCCCGATTGGACCCACGCCTGTGGCGTGATCGCCGGCCTGCGCGCGGGTTCGCTCGATGCAGGTCTCTTGTACCGCGCTGCGATCGAAGGCGTGGCGCTGAACCTGGCCTGGGGGATCGAGCGCATGCGCGCGCAAGGCGTGTCGATCGAGAGCGCGCGTCTTGTAGGGGGCGCATCACGCAGCGAACTGTGGGGCCGCATCCTGGCCGACGTGCTCGAGATCCCGCTCGTGCGCCTGCTCGAGAGCGAGTCGGCTGCGCTTGGGGCCGCGCTGCAGGCGCTGTGGGCCGTGCGTCGCGCGGCGGGGGAAGAGCTCCGCGCGGACACGCTCGCGCAAGCGTTCGTGCGCTGCGAGGCGAGCGCGATCGAGCCGGACGAGCGCGTGCGCGGCGTGTATCGCGACGCGTCGGCGCGTTTTCGGGAGTGGGCCGGGCGCGCTTTCGGTTGAGCGGCGCGCGCGGTCTCAGTCGTCTCCGCTGAGCGCCTCCAAGTCGGCGGGCTGCTCTGCGTGCAGCGGGTGGTCGTAGCCCAGCTCGACACGCACATCGCGCAGTTCCGACGCCGCGAAGTGCTGCGCGTGCCACCGACGTACCTCTGATCCTGCGCAGTGGATCGTGGCAATCCCGGCTCCAGACGTTGGAATCTCTCGCCATGACGACCGCGCCGGTCCATTCTCCGATGCGCGTGTGGTGCGATCGCCACGGCGCGTGGCTCTTCGGCGCACTCGCGCTCGCGCCGCTCGTGTGGTGCCACGCGCAGTTCGCGGAGCTGTTCTGGTTCGGCGACGACTGGGACCTGCTCGACGAGATCGCGCGCTTCGGTTTCTGGAACTGGCTGTGGATGATGTTCACCGAGAACTTCGTTCCGCTCTTCAAGCTCGCGTGGGGTGGGATGGTTTTCGCCGGCGGCGGGAGCTACTTCGCGATGCTCGTCGCGCTGTGGCTCACGCACGCGCTCAACGTGGTCTTGCTCGGGAAGCTGCTGCGCGCGGAGGGCTTCGGCTGGGCCGCGACGGCGCTGGTGCTGGCCGTTTTCGGGCTGAGCTGGACCAACATCGAGACCCTGGGCTGGTCGGTGCAGTGGTCGCCGGTCCTCGCGGTCACGTTTCTCCTCGCCGCCGCGAACTGGCACGCGCGCCACGAAGCGTCCACGCGCGCTTGGAGCTGGCGCGTGCACGGCATTCTCGCAGCGCTCGTGGCGGCGAGCGCGCTCTCGTTCTCGCGCGGCGTGGTCACAGGCGCGGCGCTGGCCGCGGTGTCTTTCGTGCCGATCGCGGCCGGCCCATGGCGCGGACGTTCTCGACTGCTCACGGCGGCCGTGTGTCTGCTGCCGTGCGCAGTCGTGGCCGCGCTCATCTACGCATTCGCCGACGGCAACCACCACGACAACACCGACGGCCGTGAGCTCGTGGGGATGGCGCGGTACGCCCTCTACTACCTTGGACTGAATCCACTCCACCGACTTCTGGAGCTGGAGTCCGTGGAACCGTCGCACGCGGCTTACTTCGGTGCGGTGAAGCTCATGCTCGTGGTGTGGTGTCTGCGGCACAGCGCGGGCCGCGTGCGCCGGCTGCTGCTGCTCGTGCTCGTGCTCGATCTGTGCAACGCCGCTCTGCTCGGCTTCGGACGCTACACGACAGGGATCGCCGCGGCGGTCAGCTCGCGCTACCAATACTATTCGCTGCTCTGCACGCTGCCTTTCGTCGGGTACGCGTTCGAGGCCGCGCTCGATCGCTGGCTCGGTGTGCGAAGAATATGGCGCACGGCCTTGGCCACGCTGCTCGCGCTCGCGGTGACGGGGTTCGTCGCACGGACATGGTCGACGTACACGGCGCAGTGGGCGATCGCGCGCGGCACCTACACGCGCGAGCTGCTCTTCGAGAACCCCGACCCACCGCGGCTCCGAGCGATCCCAGGCGGCTCCACCATGACCACGCGGCGCGCGAAGAAGCTGATCGAGATCTATCACCTGCACTGAGTGCGCCGCGCGATGCGTGGTCCGGTCCTGGCGCAGGGAGTCAGCGCGCGACTGCGTTGACCGCGCACAGCACGCGCGTGTTCCGGGTGTCGGGCACGGCAACGAGTCTGTCTGCCAGGTCGATGCGTTCCGTGGTCAGGCTTCGATCAGTGCGATCAGGCGGTCGACCGCCTCCGCAACGAAGGCGGGGTCCTCGGCGTCCAGGTCGCGCTCGACGACCTCGATGGTGTCGGGCACCGCCGCGCGCAGCGCCGCGAAGAAGGCCAGGTCGCCCGCGGCGTCGCGCAGGGCTCCGCCCTCGACGCCGTAGCGGCTGGTTCCGCGCAGGGGCAACATCAGGCAGGCCCGGCCGCGGGTGTGCTGCAGACGCCGACCGATTTCGCGCGCGAGGGCCACCAGTTCGCCGGCGTTCAGGCGCGGAGCGAGGATCACGGGATTGTGGAAGACGTACAAGTGGTCGCGCCAGGCCTCGGGCACCTCGTTGGGCGGCACGAGGAGTCCGATGTGCTCCAGCCCTCCCGGGCAGAGCACCTGCGGCAGTCCCAGGTCGCCGGCTACGGTCAGCCGGTGCGCGTCCGCCGCGCGCAGTCCGTGGTACATCTCGTCGGCCAGCTCGCCCATGGCGTAGTCGAAGACCGCGCCGAGCACGCCGTCGCGCATGAGTTGCTCCATGGCGCGTCCGCCCGAACCCACGGCGTGGAACACGATGACCTCGTAACCGCGTTCGTGGAAAAGGCGCACGGCCTGCAGCGCGCCCTCGGTGAGCACACCCAAGTTGCTCATGCCGATCACCGGCTTGCCGTTCGACGCGGCCTCGAGTGACACCGGGCTCGAGGCCATGCCGAACGCTGCCGCAGCGGCGTTGGCCAGGATCTTTCGAGTCAACGGGTTGAGGCCGAGGATGTCGCTGACGGAGAACATCATGGTCACGTCCTTGATGCCCACGAAGGGTGCGACATCGCCCGACGCGACCGTCGAGACCATGACTTTGGGGAAGCCGTAGGGCAGCGCCTGCATGACCTGACAGCAGTTGGCCGTGCCCTGCGTGCCGCCCAGTCCGACCACGGCGTGCACGCGACCCTCCGTCACGGCACGCAGCAGGAGCGCCGTCGCGCCCGCGACCATCACCGGCGAGGCCAACTGGCGCGTGGGACTGGCGAGCAGCGCGGCGAGCGGCTTGCCGCCGGCTGCGGCGACCTGCTCGCGCGTGACGTCGGCGCGCACGCCCGGCTGGCCGAGCACGCCGATGTCGATCAGCAGCGCGGCGCCGCCCAGGGCCTCGACTTGCTCGCGCACCCAGGCGGCCTCAGGCCCCTTGGTGTCGAGCGTGCACAAGATCGCGACGGTCTTGCGCATGCAGCTAGCGCGGGTCGCGAAACTTCAGGGCGGCGAATTCCAGGGCCGCGGCCCGCACCGCGCGCTCGATCGGCAGGCGCTCGGTGGAAGACCCCGTCCAAAAGCCGTGGCCCGAGGTGTGGTTGAGCATGTAGTCGGCGTCCGCGGGCGTCTCCATCGCAGCGCCGTGAGCCACGAGGATCGTGTCGGGCGCGATCGCGCGGATCTGACGGTAGGCCTCGTCCGTGCGCCGCGCGGTCTCCTCGATCGTCTCGCCCGAGTCGTAGCCGGTCAGGCCGCCCTTGGTGGTGCCGGCGTGGAAACAGAAGATGTCGGGGCGCGCGCGCTCGATCAAACGAAGGCTGTCTTCCATGTCGAAGGCCAGCCCGATCGAGACCAGGCCGAGTTGCTTGGCGTGGGCGAGCATCTCGATCTCGTGATCGAGCGTGATGCCGCTCTGGGTCAGCACGTTGCGAATCGTCGAGCCTTTGTCGACGTAGCTGATCGACGGGCCGATGTTGGAGGCCGAGTACACGCCCATGGCCTTGAGGCGTTCGAGCACGCTGTGCATGTCCCGCAGAGGATCGTTGGCGTTCAGGCAGGCGCACACGAAGGACTCGCCCGCCAGCGCCGGCAGGATGTCCTGCTCGGTGTA
>JANLUN010000599.1:0-5207 GCA_031363505.1 Planctomycetota bacterium
CGCGCGCGACGATCGAGGCGGCCGCACGCAGCGCCGCGGACCACGACGCAGCGCCGCAAGACGACGTGCGTTCGAGTGCGACCTACCGGCGCGAAGTGCTCTACCGAGTGCTGCGACGGATGTTGATCGAAGCGCTCGAGCGCGAGCGAACCTGAGGAAGTCCGATGCTGGCGATGTTGATCTGTCTGGCCGTGCTCATGGGAATCGCGTTGGCGGTGCAAGGCGCGACGAACGGATCACTCGCCGGCCGGATCGGCCTCGCGAGCGCGGTGTGGATCAACGCGCTCGTCGTCGTTACGGGCGCGACGATCTTCTGGCTCGCGTCGCCGCGTGTGCCGGCTGCGGCCGCGACGCCGGCGCCGTGGTTTCTCTACGTGGGCGGCGCGTACGGTCTCGTGATCATCGCCGGCGCCGCATTCGCATTCCCTCGACTGGGCGCTGGACCCACGACTGCGCTGATGGTCGCCGCGCAACTCTCGACGGCGCTCGTGCTGGATCATCTCGGGCTTTCTGGCGGAAAGATCGACGTGACGCCGGGCCGGATCGTCGGCGCGCTACTGCTGTGCGCCGGCGCGTTGCTCGTGCTCTGGCCGCGCCTGCGCGCCGGCGGCGAGTGAGCGCGGGCGCGCGGCGCGTCGGCACACTCAACCTGTACATCGACTCTCGGCTCGAGACCTGGCGCATCAACTACCGCTGTAGTATTACTCCGATCATGGGCGCAGCGCGCGCCGCGCGACGTTCGAACGAGGTCCCGAACTCACCCCTATTCCGATGAACTCACTCGCTCTTGCCTTCCCGCGCCTCGCGATTCAGTCCAACACGGCGCCGCGCCTCGATTCGCTGTGGGACACGCTCGTCTCCGGCGGTCCCGTGATGATTCCGCTCGCGGTGTGCTCGGTGCTCGCACTGATGTGGACGCTCGAGCGCTTCCTGCGGCTGCGGTCGCAGCGCGTCGGCAGCCGAGCGCACGCGGAGCAACTCGTCGCCGCCGCGCGCGATCTCGGACCCGCGCGCGCGCTGGACATCGCGCGCGCGCAAGCAACGGTGCTCTCGCAGATCTTCCAACCCGTGTTCGAGCGTTGGTCCGAACCGCGCGAGGCACTGGAGAAATCAGTCGAGGAGACTGCTTCGCGCGAAGTGCGCGCGCAGATCTCGTCGCTGCGCCCGTTGAGCGTCATCACTGCGCTCGCGCCACTGCTCGGCCTGCTCGGCACGGTCGTCGGGATCATCATCGCGTTCCGCGACATCGGACAAGCGAATGCGATGGGCAAGCCCGAAGCGCTCGCGACCGGCATCGCGCAGGCGCTCGTGACGACCGCTGCAGGTCTCACCATCGCTATCCCGACGCAGGCGGCGTACTACTGGCTGCGCGGCAGGATCGATCGCTACACGCGCTTGGTGGAAGAGACGGGCGAGCGGATCCTCGCCGTGCACGCCGGCCGGTCGCCCGCGCCGATCCTGAGCGCGCCCGTTCTGCCGATGACGCCGCCGTCGCACGAAGTACCGCAAGGCGCTGTTTCCGCCGTCTCCATCGCCGCACAGGGGACGCCGTGAAGCTGCGCGTCGCCGACGAAGACGAGCCGGGCATCAACCTGACGCCGATGGTCGACGTCGTCTTCAACTTGCTCGTGTTCTTCATGCTCGCGACGACGTTCGCTGAGCGGGAGCGACTGCTCGACCTCGAGCTGCCGTTCGCGAGCGCGACGAACACGCGCGCTCCGGAACCGCGCGAGCTCGTCATCAATGTCGCGCGCGATGGCGCCGTGTGGATCGACGGACGGTCGCTGCAGGGCGAGGAGCTCACGCAGGTCCTGTCGGAGGCCGCCGCTCGCGACGCGCGCACGCTGGTGACCATCCGCGGCGACCGGCGCGGTTACTACGACGAGATCGTGCGCGTGCTCGACGTGTGCATGCAGGCGGGCCTCGAGAACGTGTCGCTGGGAGCGCTCACGGATCGGTGACTCATTTCAGCGCGTCTGAGTGAGCGGCGATCAAGTCGGCGACCTCGCGCGCGCCGGCCTCGTTAAAGTGACAGTCGTCGTAGAAGAGATCCTCGCGGCCGTTGAGCCCACGCAGATCGACGCAGCGCGTCCCGGTCTCGTTGCACACCTTGATCAGGCTCTCGTTGAACAAATCGATGCCCGCGGCGAGGGTTCCGGGCGAAAGAAATCGCCCATCCTTCATCTCCCCCATCCAGAGCAGCGACTTCGAGCGCTCGGTGAGGCTTGCGCTCCACAGGGTCGGTTGGCTGACGAGCACGACGCGCACTCCCTTACCCGTGATCGTCGCGACAAGCGCGCGCAGCCGATCCTCGTAGGCGCAACGCGCGGTCGTCAGCTCGGGCGACGCGTCGGTCTCCACCGCGAACTGGCGCCTCTGGCGGCGATCCACATAGCGGGCGCCGGCGGGGTCTTCGTTCCAGATCCCGTCGTTCTGGCGTTGTTTGCGCCAACCCTTGCGCACCCACTGGAGCACCACCGAACGCCTCCACACAGGCGCGAAGACATCCGGGCCGGTCCGCTGCAGCAATTCCGAGTCGCCGTACACGGCCGGCAAGAAATCGTTGATGCCGCCCAGGATGACCACACAATTCATCTCTTCGATGAGCGAGCACGTGGTCACGAACTCGAGGTGATGCACGGTCGTGTTCCCGCTGAAGCCGGCATTGCCGATCCACGTCGGTCCAAATCCGGGATCGTTGCTGAGCCGGCGCGCCAAGAGACTGGGCCAAGTCTCGTCGTCGTCGAGGTACATGCAGATCGTCGTGCTCCCTCCGATGCACAGGACCCGGTAGGCCATTTCGCGAGGCGGCAGTTCCGGTGCGCGCAGCCCCAGCGCGTTGATCGTGAAGCGCGAAGTGCCCTCGACGCCGGGCATGGTTCCCGCCGCCGGCCGAAACAAGCGACGATCGTGCGGCTTGTGGCGATGCCCTGAGCGATTGAATTGAGACACGACCGGCGGCCCGACGACGACATCAGCGATCCCCCACGCGCAGGAGAACGAGACGAGCACGACGACCAGCTTCGTTCTCATCCGCTCCAAAACACGGCGACCGCGAGGCCGGGCTAGCATCAGCACCGGCGCGAGCAAGGCGAGCACCGCGAGCGAGATCGCGGCGATGTCCGTCCGCGTGGTCGGCCGCCAGCCCCGCGCAACGGCGACCGCCGAGTCCAAGAGGACGAGGGCTGGAAGCGACGCAAGGACGAGCACCCTGCGAGTGGTGGCCGGGGGAAGCTGCGTCATGTCGCGCTGTCGACTCCCTGGCGGCGGATGTTTAGGCAAGTGCCTCGAATCGGCCGGGGCGGACCCTCTTATTGGACCGCCAGTCGGCGATCCTTGCTCAGAATCTCTACGTGGCGGTCATCAGCAGCGGGGCGCCCTAGCCACGTCCACCTCGAGCCGGTTTCGGCCGGCTTCCTGACGGTAGCGCATGGCGCGAACCAAGCGGCGAACCATCGAGATGCCGTGCCCGCCGATCTGCGCGTCCCCCAGAGTCTGGGGACGATTCGGTTCGGGATGGAGCGTCGGATCGAACGGGCGCGCATCGTCCGTGATCGTGAGTTGCACAAGGCTTGGCGCAAGCGCGATCTCCACGCGAATCACGCCTTCATCACCGGCTTCGTATCCGTAGCGCAGCGTATTCCCGGCCAGTTCCTCGAGCGCGAAGTCGATCGCGTAGATGACCGCATCGTCGACGGCACTCCTGTGCAGATGCTGCCGCACGCGTTCTCGCGTGGCCGCGAGCGACTCGACGCCACTTGGAAACGTGACCGACCAATGCGGATCGGCACTCGGGCTTCGCTCACCCGACGCCGCGTGCGCGTGCGACGGCTCGGCGTTCACGACCGCAGGAGCGCGAGCGCCGCATCGACGTCCGGCGCGACGGGGATGAGCTCGTCCAGCGAAGTGTGGCGAAGCGCCTGTTCGATCACCGGCTGGGGTGCGACCAGGACGAGCTTGTAACCACGGCGATCGAGCATCTTCGCGGCGTTGAGCAGGAGTCGAATGCCGAGCGACGCCAGGAAAGTGACCTCGGAGAGATCGATGATGCCGTGCGTGCCACCCGCGAGCGCTGCGTTCACGCGCGTCTCGATGCGATCGACGCTGACGGTGTCGAGCCGGCCCTTGAGTGCGAGCCGTGTGAGAGCCTTCGACTGTTCCTGGATCACGAGTTCCATTCAGATCACCGCCTGCGTGTGCTCGACGACGAGCATGGTGTAGTCATCTGCCAAGAGTTCGGCTCCCGCCAGCGAACGCGCCGCATCGTAGAGTCGCCGCGGCTCTCCTGCCGAGCGATCGGACCCCGTGCCGGTGAGCGCGCGTTCGAAGTCCTCGAAGGTTCGCTCGCGACCCTCGCGGTCGAGGATCTCGTAGGCACCGTCGCTGAACACGTAGAGACGGTCGCCGGTCTCGAACGGCACCTGGGCCTGCGCGAAGGCGCGCCCCTTCATCGTGCCGATCGGCGGATTCTTCACGAAGAGCCGGTGACGGACCTGCCCATCGGCCCCGAGCAGCAACGCGGGCGGGTGGCCGGCCGACGAATACCGCAGCCGACGCGCCGCGGGATCGATCACGCCGTAGAAGATCGAGAAGTACATCCCGCTGTGATCGTCCATCTCGAAGACGTCGTTCAGCCGAGCGAGGACTTCCGCGGGTTCGCCGAAATCCGTGTTCGGGAGCGCGTGACCGCGCAGCGCGTTGAGCACCGACGCCGAGTGCATCGCCGAGCCGACGCCGTGACCACAGACGTCGATCACGTACGCGCTCAAGCGTCCCGCACCCAGCTCGTGGTATCCGAGCGCATCGCCGCCGAGCACCGACGACGGCACGAAGCACCACTCGGTGCGCAGTGGTCCGCGATCCAGCGGCGGCGGAATCAGCGCTTGAACGTAATCGCGCGCGCGCATCAGATCGCGCGCGAGCTCCTCGTGACGCGCGACGTCCTGTTCGGTGAGGAGCTCGTGACGGAGTGCATGCCGCCCGACTTGGAGTTGCGAGGCGACCGGCAGCTCGCGCTCTCCCGTCACGCGCGCGCCGTCGACGAACGTACCATTGGTCGAGGCGAGATCGCGGACGACGACTCGATCGCCGGCGAGCCGCAGCTCGCAGTGAGATCGAGACACGTCGGGGTCCGACAAGAAGAACGAGCGCGACGGATCGCGTCCGAGCACGATCGGCTCCGTGCTGACGCGCACGGAGCGGTGGAT
>JANLUN010000620.1:0-2553 GCA_031363505.1 Planctomycetota bacterium
GGGCAGCCAGGTGTAGAGCGGAATCTGCGCCGACTTGCCGCAGGCGCCGAGGAAGAAGCAGAGGCCGATGAGCGTGGTGAGCCGCCACTGTTCCGCGCCGGGCAGCCAACCCGGCACCGCGACGGTCTGATCCACGATCCGCGGCAGCGCGGCCTTCAGCTCGGTGAAGTTCAGCGTCGCCGCGTCGCCGAGCGACCACAGCAACAGGAAGATACCGAGCAGGAAGCCGAAGTCGCCGATGCGGTTCACGACGAACGCCTTCATGCCGCAATAGGCGTTCCAGCGGTCGCCGTACCAGAACCCGATCAGCAGATACGAGCAGAGACCGACGCCTTCCCAGCCGAGGAACAGCACGAGCAGGTTGTCACCGAGGACCAGCAACAGCATCGCGCACAGGAACAGGTTCAGATACGCGAAGAAGCGCTGGAAGCCGCCGTCGTCGCGGTGATCGTCGTCCATGTAACCGATCGAGTAGATGTGGATCAGCGAACCGACGCCCGTGACGATCAAACACATCACCGCGGTCAGCGGATCGAAGGCGAAGCCCATCTCGGCGGAGACCCGGCCCGCGCCGATCCACGTGAAGACTTCGTCGACCAGCACGCGGTTCTCGCCCGCGATCCCGACCATCTGCGCGAAGGCCATGCAGGTGACCAGGAACGCCGCGATCGGCGCGCCGCACGACACCGCGATCACCAGGCCGCGCGGCATGTCGCGGCGCATGAGGCCGAGCCCGACGCCGTGTACCAGCGCGCCGAGTAGCGGCAGCGCCGGGATCCAGCGCAGCAGATCGGTGCTGGTGCCCGCCTCTACCATCGCAACAAACTCACATCTTCGATGTTCACGGATTCGCGGTTGCGGAACAGCGCGATCACGATGCCGAGCCCTACCGCCACCTCCGCGGCGGCAACCACGATCACCATCAGCACGAAGATCTGACCGTCGACGGAGTTCCAGGCGCGCGCGAAGCCGATGAAGGCGAGATTCGCCGCGTTCAGCATCAGCTCGATCGACATCAAGATCACGATCAGGTTGCGGCGCGTCAGCGCTCCCACCATGCCGATCCCGAACAGCACCGCCGACAGACCGATCACGTGTTCGAGGGGAATCTCCAAGTTACGAGATCCTCCGTTTGGCGAGCACGACGGCCCCGACGATCGCCGCGAGCAACAGCAGCGACGAGATCTCGAAGGGAAGCACGAAGTCGTGGTAGAGCGCGCGACCGACCGCTGCGTAGGAACCGAAGTCGGCCGGGATCGCCTGCACGGTCGGCAGCGACTTCGGAACGAGTTGCAGGAATGCGAACGCGCCCCCGAGCGCGAACACCACGCCGGCGACCTTCGCGAGCCGCTCGCGGGGCGGCGTGAACGCATCGCGACGCAGGTTCAGCAGCATCACGACGAACAAGAACACGACGACGATCGCGCCCGCGTAGACCATGATCTGCAGCGCGGCGACCAGATGCGCGCTCAGCACCACGTAGACCACCGCCAGCGCGATCATCGTGACGACGAGACTCATCGCAGACGCCACCGTGTTGCGCACGTTCAGCACCATCGCGATCGCCGAGACGACGGCTGCGGCGCCGAACAAGTAGAAGAAGACGGCCGGAGCGCTCAAGCCTTTGCTCCCTGGATCCATAGGATCACGGCACCCGTCACCAGGATGTTCGCGAGCGAGAGCGGCAGCATCACCTTCCAGCACAGGTCCATCACCTGGTCGTAGCGCGGGCGCGGCAACGTCCAGCGGATCTGCATCTGCAGCCAGATCATGATGATCACCTTCAAGAAGAAGGTGACCACGTGGAGGATCATGCACAGCGCCGTCGCGACGCCCGCGCCGAAGATCGGCGTGACGCCGCCGATGATCTCGGCCTGCGAGAGCCACGGAATCGTCCAGCCACCCAAGAAGATTGCCGTGACGAGCGCGCCGATCACCACGACTTCGATGAACTCGGACATGTAGAACAGGCCGAAGCGCATGCCCGAATATTCGAGGAAGTAGCCGGCGATGATCTCGGACTCCCCTTCGGGCAGATCGAAGGGCGGACGCTTGTTTTCCGCCATCACGCAGGTGAGGAACAGCACGAACGCCAGCGGTTGGAGAATGATCCCCCAGGTCGGCAGCGTCAGGTGACCGAGGAACCCGATGCTCGTAACCAGCCCGAAGTGTTCGAGGAAGCCGAAGATCCGGAACGTCGAGTCCTGCGCGACGCCCATGTCGGTCAGTCGCAACGTCTGGAAGCACATGAAGATGCCGACGATCGACAGGCCCATCGTGACTTCGTAGGAAATCATCTGCGCCGACGCGCGCAAGCTGCCGAGCAGTGACCAGTTGTTGTTGCTGGCCCAGCCGGCGATCACCGTACCGTAGGTGGCGATCGACGCGATCGCGAAGATGTAGAGAATGCCCCAATCGAGATCTGCGACGACGAGATTCACCGTCGTGTCACCAAAGTGATAGGTGCCACCGTACGGGATCACACCAAACGACGCGATCACCGGGATCGCCGCGATCAGCGGCGCGAGCAGGTGAAGCGCCCGGCTTGCGCCC
>JANLUN010000640.1:0-1351 GCA_031363505.1 Planctomycetota bacterium
TCCTGCATGTCGAACTCGTACTCCTCCTCGTTGTCCTCCATGGACACCGCGCCCGTCTTGCGGTCGATCTTGACGATCAAGTCTTCGCCCGCGCCCAAGCGCTTGCGCACCGCGGCTGCCAACGACTCCTCGAGTCCCCGGAAGATCACTTCCTTGGGGATGTCCTTGTCGCGGTGGATGACGTCGATCATCCGCAGCACGTCTTCGGGGTTCATGCGTTTGTGCGCACGGAGAACCGCGCGAGTGCGCGCGCGCACTCTCACTGGCTCTCCGCGTTGGCTTCAGGATTTAAATATAAGCAAAGAAGCGGGTTACCCCGCTTCCGGCGGCCTATCGCCGGGGTTCGTCGACACCCCTCACCATCTCTCGGGAAACCGCAGTTTGATATATACGGAGGGGCGAGTCAACCGCGGCGACGCCGCGCGCACGGCTGCGAGGCCCAGATCCCCCTTTGGATTCCAAGATCGATCGATCCGCGGGGCGCCGCATGGTCGGGGGGGCGGACGTGTTTCGCGCGTTCGAGGCCCGGCTCCACGAGCTCGCGGGGTCCGACGTCACGGTCCTCCTCGAAGGCGAGAGCGGTTCCGGCAAGAACCTCGCAGCGCGAGTTCTCCACGAACTGGGAACTCGTAGAAGCCGCCCCTTCGTGGAGGTTTCTCTCGCCGCGCTCGCCCCCACGCTGATCGAGTCCGAGCTGTTCGGGCACGAGCCGGGAGCTTTCACCAGCGCCCAGACGGCGCGCATGGGGCGCTTCCTGCGTGCGAACGGCGGCACGATCGTGCTCGACGGAGTCGAGTCGTTGCCGGGCAGCCTGCAGGTGAAGCTCCTGCGCGTTCTTCAGGAAAGGCGGATCGAGCCGCTCGGCGGTTCGGCCGAGCTCGACATCGACGTGCGCGTCGTCGCGACGACTTCCGTCGAGCTCACCGCGGAAGTCGCTGCCGGGCGCTTCCGCGAGGACCTGTACTACCGTCTGGCGGTCGTCACGCTCCGCGTTCCGCCGCTCCGCGCGCGACTCTCGGACCTACCGGCCCTCTGCGACGCGCTGCTCGATCAGGCGAGCAAGCGCCTCTCGGTCCCCAAGCGGACGCTCGACCCGCGCGCACTCGAGCGGCTGACCGCGCACTCCTGGCCGGGCAATCTGCGCGAGCTCGAGAACGCGCTCGAGCGGGTGCTCGTCCTTCCTCGGTCAGGCGCCGACACCGATAGAAAACAAACGCTCGCTGTCGATGCTGAGGAGTTCGCTTTTCTGGACGAGGCTGCGATCGGGATGCCGGAAGCCCTCGCTCGGATGGCCCTCGCACACGGTGTCTCACTGCAGGACCTCGAGCGCGCGATGCTCGGCGAGGCGCTC
>JANLUN010000665.1:0-5550 GCA_031363505.1 Planctomycetota bacterium
AGTTGCACGCTGCGGCTTCGATGCGCAGCACGACCTCACCCGGGCCCGGTTCCGGGTCGGGGACATCTCCATATTGGAAGACGTCGAGTCCTCCATGACGATCGAACCAGACGGCTTTCACGGGATCTCAGAGGATTCTACTACGCGAATCGGCTCCCTGAACCCATGGCTCCGCATCGTGCGCACATCTCTGTAGGCGCACCGTCGAAATCACGGCACACCGGCCGCATGCAGTGCGCTCGCGACCATGTCCGCGACCGAGCGATGACCGTGCTCGTTCATATGGAGGCTGTCGTCGAGGAAGAAGGCGGCTGCATCGAGATGCGCAGGTCGCACCTCATCCGGCGCGTAGATCTTCCAGACGTCGCCGCGCGTGAGCTGACGTTCGCGCATCTCCGCAAGCAGCGGCGCCATCTCCGTCGACAGCGCAGGCATCGGGTCGACCCACACGACGCCTGGGTGCGCGCGCGCCCAGGCCTCGAAACGCGACGACGTGGAAACGTCGAAGAGGGCATCGAGCGCCGGCGTCGACATGAGCGCGAGATGCCCGCCCCAGCTCTCGATGGCGCGTCGCATGCCGTCGATGCGCGCGAACGCGATCTCCCACAGCGCGTCGTTCTGCGGCGCGAACGGATCTCCGATGGGGACGATCTCGGCGCGCAGCTGCGCGATCGGCATCACGCGGTCCGCGCGTCCCACCGCGCGGTTGACGCACTGGACGATCGCGGAGCGCAGGAGCCAGCGACGTACTTCGGAGAGTGCGGGATCGTGACGTTCCTTGAGCGGCCGGATCGAGTACGGCGCGATCGTCAAGACGACGACCGCGGGCCGTTCGGGCGCGACGAAGTCGTCGAACACGCGCGCACTGTGCTCGAGGCAGTATCCCGGCACGGAATAGTTCTGCACGACGATGTGACGGTCCGCTCCGGAAGCTGCGTCGCGCGCACGCAAGTTCGCTTCGAGCAGACGGCACCACACCTCCGGCTCGGCGACGTCTTGGCCGAAGCTCACCGAATCGCCGAGCACGGCGACGCGCGTCTCTTGATCGACGTCGGCGGACCACTCGCGGTCGCGGAAGCCCAGCGAGTTGATCGAGACCGGAGCTCCACGCGGACTGATGCGCTTCTCCCCCGCGATCAATCGATGTCCGTAGCGCTGGCTCGGCTCGAAACGAGCATCGTCGGGGTAACGACCAGTCGAGCGCAGCCCGAGCTCGGTCGCGACGAGCGCCGCTGCGACGAGGAGCACGGTGATGCGCGGATCGATGCGGAGTGTCGACACGACGGAGATGCTAACGCTGGGAGCTTCGACGACCGCAAACAGGAGCGAAGCCGCGAGTGAGCGTGGTTGCGCGAGCGCTGTCGATCAACCGGGCACGAGTTCCGTGCTCGCGCCGCACGCCTCGAGAAGCTCCCGATACCAGCGGACCGTATGGAGCGTGCGCCCATCGAGCGCGCGCGTGCCCCACACGACGGAGAGCGTGCGGCGCGTCGCCGAGCTCGTCTTCGTGCGCTGCGCGTCCTTCACGCCGTTCGCGCATGGTCCATCCGCATCGAAGAGGCACAGGAGTCCCGCCAGATCGATCTCCTGACCGGATGCGTTGAACACGTACTTCGACCCTTCCGTCGCGATCCCGATCCGGTGCGGGCCGCGCGATCGATCGAGGTCGACGACGCTGATCGGGAGTCCGCTGTGAAGAGATACTGCGTTGCACGCATCGACGGCGAGATTGATCTCGGGGAGCGGAGTCTCCGCGACCGCGCCGAGCAAGTACTCGCTCGCCGGCTTGCCGCGACCGGTGGGCTTGTACCCGCCGTGTCGCAAGAGATCGCGTACGGAGCGACGCACGACATCGTCGCTCGTCATGGGCGGTGCGCTCGAGGGCGGCACGCGGAGCAGGCCGCGAACTTGCGCGGACGGCGCGCAGCGTTCGAGCGCTTCCGGAAACGACGTGACGAACACGCCGGCGTCGAGGAGCGGATGCGGATCGATCGAAAGCCTGATGGGCTCGTGCATGGTGCTCCATAGAATGGCGCGCAAACATTCCCCCGCAACGAACTCCCCTACTGTTCACGAGACCCGCTATGAGACTCTTTGCCATCGCCGCGTGCGTTCTGCCGTTTGTTGCCGCCTGCGCATCCTCGAACACTCACGAGCCGGCGAGCAGACAGAGTGCTTCCGCATCGAAGGCCGACGCCGGGCAGGTCACCGAGAAGGAGTTCAAGGCGCTGCACGTGTTGAAGCAGGGCGCGGCGCCAGAGCTCCACGGCGCGATGATCGATCTCGCCGGGACGCGCGCGTATCTCGCGTTGCCGCAGAATGCCAAGGCTCCGCTGCCCGGCATCGTCGTGATCCACGAGTGGTGGGGACTCAACGATCACGTGAAGCACTGGGCCGATCGCCTTGCGACCGAAGGCTACGCGAGCCTTGCCGTGGACTTGTACGGCGGCGTCGTGGCGACGAATCCCGACGATGCGATGAAGGCGATGAAGGCCGTCGACCAAACCAAGGCCAACGACATCTTGCTCGCCGCGCACCGTTTTTTGGCGACCGACGCGCGCGTGAAGGCGACGAAGCGCGCTTCGATCGGTTGGTGCTTCGGCGGTCTTCAGTCGCTCCAGCTCGCGCTCGCCGCGCCCGATCTCGACGCCGCGGTGATGTACTACGGCTTCCCGATCTCGGATCCCGCCGCGCTCGAGCCGCTCCACGCCGACTTGCTCGGCATCTTCGGCACGCGTGACGCGAGCATCCCGCCGTCCGCGGTCGCGGAGTTCGATGCGGCGCTCACGAAAGCCGGCAAGCGCCACACGTTCCGTTCGTTCGACGCCGAACACGCGTTCGCGAATCCATCGAACGCGATCTACGACGAGAAGTCGGCGACGGCCGCATGGGAGATCGTGCGCAAGTTCCTCGCGGAGCATCTCAAGCCGGCGCATTGACGCGCCGGACGCGACGCTCAACGGTCGATGCGGACGATCGGCCACGCGACCATCTCGAGCCGACGCGCGAAATGAAGCAGCGGCGCGCGATCCGGAAGCTCGAACCCATGCGCGCGAGCGAGCGTGTTGCGATCGAACTCGGCCACCGCGGGCTGTAGCGGCCACGGGGGATGGTGGATGTCGCCGCGCATCACACTGGCGTGCGCATCGCCACGCGCGTTGCCAAGCGGCTTGACGGTGTAGAGGCAATAACGCTCGGTCAGCCAGTGTTCGAGGCTGCCGAGTTTGCTCGCGAACACGTCTCCGCGCGGTCCGTAGCGAACGGCGAGCTCCGCCGGAACGCCGCGGTTGTCCGTGCGGACGTGCTCGTAGTGGACGTCGTCGCCCACTGCGCCGCAGGGCGCGCACGACATGTCGGCGCGGTAGTACGGCAACCGGTACCACCGCCGCGCGATCTCCACCGCGAGCGGATTGCCCGCCTCGAGGCAAAAGAAGTACACGCCCGGCTTGTCGTCGACGCGCACGTACGTGCGCAGGTTGAGCTCGGGGAACGCGGACAACCACGGCAACGGCGGCGTGTATCGCAATCTCACGCCGCTCATCCGAAACGGCACGATGCCGAGCCAAGCTTCGCCGTCGAAGACGTCGAGCTCGATCCCGCGCGGCAATGCAGCGCGCACTGTCTCCGCAAGCATCGGCCAGTGCGCGAACAGGAGATCGTGCCAGACCTGCCGCATCACCCACGGACCGCGCGGCAATGGCCATGGACGGTGCGCGGTGTGGTCGACGAGAGCCATGCGACTTCGTCGTCAGCGTACGGAGTGCGGCGCGCTCGGACATGGAGCGTCGCAACCGGAGGTTCGACAAGCGCTCCCGCGGACGGAACTCGAGTGAGGCCATCGTTTCCGAACGGTTGGACCCCACCCACCCCCCGTCCGCGAGAACGGGTGCCACGATTCTCTCGCAGCTCTGCTTGCCAGAGCCGGACGGCGCGACCCAAGCCGTCCCGCGTTAGAAGCCACGAGCGGCCCTCCAAGACCGGTTCAAAAAACTGGCGGGCCGTGCAGAAAATGAGATCGTTCGTCCGCGGCCGGTCGTTCTCCGCATCCGCGCCATCGCATACCGTGTCCCGGTGCTGCGCGTCGCGCTCAACAACCGGCAGTTCGCGCAGCTATGGATGGCGCAGGTCATCAGCCAGAGCGGCGACTGGCTCAACCGCGTCGCGTGCCTCGTGCTGATCGGGACTCTCGGCGGCACCACCGCTCAATGGGGCGTCGGTGCGCTGTTCGGCGCCGAGCTCGCGCTGCGCCTCCTCCCTTCCGCGCTGTTCGGGCCGCTGGCCGGACCCGTCGCCGATCGCGTCCCGCGGCGGCTGATGATGGTCGCCGCCGACATCGGGCGCGCGATCGTCGTGCTCGGTCTCGTGTTCGTGCGCGATCCCGAGGACCTGCCGTGGCTCTACGTCTTGATCGCGATGCAGACGGCGATCGCCATCTTCTTCGAGGCCGCGCGCACGGCGGCGTTGCCCGACACGGTTCCGCCCGAGGAGCTTCACGCCGCGTACGCGCTCTCCGCGGTGACGTGGAGCGTGACGCTCAGCGTCGGCGCGCTCGTCGGCGGATGGCTCGTGAGCTGGATCGGCGTGCAAGGCGCTTTTGCCGTCGACGCCGCGACGTACGTCGCGAGCGCGGCCTGTCTCTTCCACCTGCGGTTGCCGCCCGTCGCGATTCACCCCGAGCCGTTTCGCTGGCGCGACGTGATCTCGATGACGGAGATGCGGCGCGGTCTCGCGCACTTGCGCAGCCTGCGCATCACGCCGGTCGTGTTCACGAAGACATTTTGGGGCGCTGCGGGCGGCTTACTCGTGCTGCTCGCGATCGCTGGCAATGAGCGCTTCGGCGACACGCACGGCGCCGATGCGGTTGCCGCGGCCGCGTTCACGACGGGTGCGTTGTACTCCGCGCGCGGAATCGGAACCGCGTTCGGGCCGGTGCTCGCGCGCTGGCGCTATGGAAGCACCGACGCCGCGCTGCGAACGCAGATCACGGTGGGCTTCGTCGTCGCGGCTTTCGGCTACGCCGCATTCGGCGCGAGCGACCGGCTCGATGTCGCGTGCCTGTTCGTCGGCATCGCGCACATGGGAGGGAGCGCACTGTGGGTCGCGTCGACGGTGTACTGGCAGAAGCACGTCGACGACGCGTTCCGCGGCCGCGTGTTCGCGCTCGAGTTCTTCGGCATGGACGTCGCGTTCGCGACGGGCGGAGTCATCACGGGCCTGATCTACGACCGCACGGGATCGATGTCGCTCACGGTGTGGATCGTGTCCGCGGCGGTGCTGGTGCTCGGCAGCGTGTGGACTTGGCTCGCGCGTGACATCGGAGAGCCGATCGCGGGCGAACAGGCGACTCGGTGAGCACGCATCGAACTCACCGTTTCGCTCGGTGCGACCCGCACTTCCCCCACCCGACTCACCCGGCGATCACGCACCTGCAGCGAGCAGAGAAGGAGATTGCAATTTCCTGCAGGGGTTCCGTTTGACGGGCCGACGCTGGAGCTTTCTAATCCCCGCCTAAGAATTTTCATTATCACCGTCCGGAGCGGTGAGGCGCTC